>NZ_LZEJ01000035.1:0-29598 GCF_001704375.1 Alishewanella sp. HH-ZS
ACCGGGGTTTGTCATTAATCTGAGCCGGCATCATGCCGGCTATTTTTTTCTGTAAAAGTATCTCAGACAAGCAATGGCATCCGGCCAGGTCTAGTTGGCTGGCGCCGTAATATCGCTGATAGTGACTTTCCGCTCTGGTAATCTTTCATAGCGCTGCAGCATCGCAACGACCCGCTGCGCATCGTTATTGCGGGCAAAGGTCAGGAGTTGTTGCTTATTACACATCACTTTATCAACCGCACTTTGTTTGCTAATCCGATACTCGCGTAGCGTATTAAACAGCTTGCCGGGCTGATCGTTTCTGGTGTGGGTGCACACCTCAACCAGCGCAGTATGTAAGTAACTACCTTCTTTAATAAAACGGGAATCAGCAGCAGCGGGCACAGCGAGAAGCGCTGCAGCTATGATGGAAGTCAGAGTAAGATAACGTTTCATAATATCAATCCTTTTGATGGTGGCGGCATAATTGCTGCCATCACCAGTGTAGAAGCTTTACTGCCGGATGAAATCGCAGTTGGGGTCAACTGCAATGGCCTGCGGCAATGGGTTAAAGATGGCTAAAACAATCCTTAAAGGTCGAAACCCATCAGGAGCCGGGCTTAGGGATGAATGGTCGCAAAATGCAGTTTAGCGGTTGGACAGATTAAGCAGGGCGTCGAGTTGCAGTTTGCAGCGACGGGATAGCTTTACCTGTTTGTTGTTAGATAACACCAGATAGAGACTGGCAGTTGTGACAACCTGTTTAATATGCAGAATATTAACAATAGCAGAGCGATGCACCTGAACAAACAACGGCGGTAGTCTCGCCGTTAACTCCTTTAAGGTGTTGCGGATAATGTAATTATCGTGTCGGGTGTGTAAGCAGAGATAATTACCGGCCGCTTCTATCAAAATAATTTCCTGTTCCTGAAAAATCAATTCACTGTTCCCGGTCTGAAATACTAGCTGCGGCTTAGTCTGCCGGATAAACGGGCTTTCAGGTCTGAGGAGGGTGCTGGCATCCTGCAATACGTGCTCCAGATGCTGCGGCGTGACAGGCTTGGTCAAATAGGCAAACGCATGAAAAAGATAAGCGGCACAGGCAAATTGTTCGTGAGCCGTCAGCATGATAAAAAGTGGTGGCGTTAGCGACGAGGTTTTACTGAACTGACGTAGAATATCAATACCGCTGATATCGGGCATTACCACATCGAGAAAAATCAAATCAAGATGATTCTGGTGCAGGAATTTCAGAGTTTCCCGGCCCGTGGTGGTGGTACCGATCAATAACAAATTAGGAAAGCGCTGTAACAGGATCTTCAGATACTGACTGGTAATAGGTTCATCATCGGCGATTAAAACCCTTAGCGGTTTCATCTGAAAAGTACAGTTTAGATAAGAGTAATAGAGTATAGTCAGCCGCTCCCGAACTGCAAGATAGCGGAGCGGCCTGTAGCATCTTTATTAAGTCGTCGGTGCAAAGCGCCAGGCTAGAATGGTGCTGGTTTTTTGGCCATGCTGCATTTTAATTTGCCGCACTTCAGCTACTGCCAGACGCCGCAATTGTGCGACTAATGCCGGCAAGTGTTTTTGCTGCGAAACCAGACTGGTAAACCAGCCGACCTGGCTGGCAAACAGACTACTGTCAGCAATCAATTTTTTAATAAAGACGAGTTCGCCACCTTCACACCAGAGTTCATTGGCGGTACCGGCAAAATTGCGGCCACGATCGGCCTTACCTAACTTCTGCCATTTCTGCTGGTTAGCTGCCGTTGCCTCTGCCGCCGAGGCATAGAACGGCGGGTTACAGACACTAATATCATAGTATTCACCGGGTTGGATAATACCAAATAGCAGTTCAGTGGCCTTCGGCTGCAACCTAAGTTCGATTAAGCCTTTAAGATTGGCGTTGGCTTTGACAATAGCGCCGGCGACTTTCAGCGCGGTGTTGTCAATATCACTACCGACAGCACGCCAGCCAAAACTGCGGCTAGCCAGGATCGGATAAATGCAGTTAGCACCGCATCCCAGGTCCAGCAACCGAAATTGCTTACCCTGTGCTTTAGCCACGCCGGTCAGTTCTACAACCAGATCGGCGGCATAATGCAAATAATCGGCGCGGCCCGGGATCGGCGGGCAGAGATAACCCGGTGGTAATTGCCAGAATGTCACCTGATAATCGCTGGCCAGAATAGCCGCGTTCAGTGCCTGTACTGCTGCGGCCTGGCTAAAATCAATACTACTGTCACCAGCGGCTGTGGTAATCACAAAAGCCTGTAATGCAGGGTAGTGCCGGCATAGCCGGGTGAAATCATAGCGGCCCTGATGTGGGTTATTGGGGTGTAATGACATGAATTTTCAGGCATGATAAATCAGGAATCGAACAGACAGTGTAACGGAAAAGGACCTTTAGTGATATGTCAAAGCCTCTGAAAATTACCGCACTGCTCCTGCTGCTCTTAGCTGGCGGCTATGGCCTGACCCAATGTCAGAACCGGGAAACAGCCCCTGTTGTGCCGTCATTAGTAGACTCTCCGTATCGGCCTGCCGCCGATGCCAGAGATGAAAGGGTACTGGCTGCGCCAGAGGTAACGCCTGAGCAGTATGCGGCGTTGCAACAGCAGGTCGTCGCCTGCGCGCCGCAGTTACAGCAGCAGCAACAACAGCATGAGCAGGAGCGGGCACAAAAGCTTACTACAGCCTTGCGCGAGCTGTTGCAGCAGGGGCAGCGCCTTGACAGACTATATCAGGAGTTGCAGGCATCTTCCGAGCTGCGCCCCTATCTGCAATTGCTATTGGATGAGGCTGCACAACAACAGGCAGCACAGCAGGGCTTTAACGTGCTGGATGCCAGCGAAGCCAGCTATGAAATCTTGTTCAGTGATGTATTGGACCCGCAAACGGAACCTCAAACTGAAGCCGATTGGCTGCAGCTACTGCACAGCCTGGCAAACAGTAGCCGCTTTTATGATATGGCGCTATTGAGTCACCAGCATCAATGGCAGAGTAGCCGGGTATTATCACCGGGGCTGGCCTTTGTCAGCAATCTCAATACAGTGCCGTTGTCGCAAGCCCGTCAGCTGTTGGCAAACCTTAACCTGTATCCGACACATATCGCTCATGCTATTCAGCAGCAGCTGCCGGATGAACTGATCTTGCTATTACTGGAGCGGGGAGTCGAGCTACAGGGCATGCCGTTATTCCGGCGTCTGGCTGAGGATAACAAAGCCGTATTTAACCTTGCTGATGCTGCGCTACTCGCTGGTCGGGCTAACCTGCTGCCGGTACTGGCGCAATATGGTATTGAACCCAGTCAGCTCAATGGCACCGTCAGTGCGTTGGATTATCTGATTTCGGGCCTGACAGCACAGAACCGCAATCGCCAATTAAACCGGCAATGTCAGGACAATTGCTATCAACTCAGCGCAGTACAGGTCCGGCAGCTGCAGCAGCTGGCTAACCAGGGGCATCTGCTACATCCATTGCCAGCCCTCAGTAGTCCCTATTTACGCCTTACCTGGCTAAATAGCCGGAATGAGCTTGCCAGTGGTCAATGGCTGGAGCCAGCAGCAGAGCAACCAGAGTCAGCGCTGGTATCGGCGCTGCGCCAGCAATTAGCGGTACAGCCGGTCGATGACGCTACGGCTGCTTGCTTGACGGCGCAGCAGCAGCTAAGGCAATCCCGGGCGCTGTGGAGTGACGAGCAGGTAGCGGCCATTCTGCAGCAGTTTCAGCAGCACTATAGCGGTGACGCTTTGTTGGCGGCACTGAATGACTATGAGCCAGCGCTGTTAGTAGCGTTACAGCACCGGCAACGGCAAAACATTGAGCAAGATATTGCACTCGAGGAGACGGAGCTCTATCTGGAGCTGATGCGGGTCTGGCGCTCGGCTGAGCGGATGCAGCAATTGGTGTTCAGTACACCTTTGTCGCCTTTCCTGACCAGCGAACTGCTAGCCTGGGTGTTACTGCAGCCGGAATATATCAGTATCTGGGACGGGCGAACCTTACCGGTTGCCCCTCTGACCATGGCCTGGTTTAGTTTTGCCAGCATCGAGAACTGGCAACAGCTGGCTGCCGGCCGTTTTGACTTCCGGCTAACCGACCAGTTTGGCATGTCGCTATACCGGCCAGCCTTTGCGCACGAACAGGCGGAGCAGGTAGTGCAATTATTGTTAGAGCAGGGGGTAATGCCGCAACAAAACCGTTTTGGGCCGGATGCGCTGCATTTAGCACTGGACTGGAGTTTCCAGCAGGGGCGCTTGTTTCCTCTTTTGCCAGAGATCCTGCGCCAGCCGCTACAAGTACAGCCCTCGCATCTTAGCCGCGCCAAACGTTTACAGCTGTATTACCCCGCGCTCTATACTGAGCTGGTGGCACTAGCGCCGGCATTGCGTGTCTCTGAGGAACATTCAGCTAACTTATTGTTGGCATTAGAGCCTAATTAAGGGCTAAGCTGGTTTCTAAGTTAGTCGCCGGCAGATGTTGTTGTAGCCAAAGCCGCAGCGGCTGATATTGCTCCAGCGGAAATTTGTAGCGTACTTGCAGCTGCTGACCGAGTGCAAAATCAATAAAACCATATTGCTGGTCTTGCCACAGCTTGATCTTATCAATATTGCGGATATTCGTCGTATCCATACCAACTCGTAGCTGCCCGCCATCACAACTGAACAGGCGCAGGATATCCTTGCTGTAAACAAAATCCTGACTGGCATAGGTCGCGCTATTGCGCCACATTATCACTTCCAGCGCCAGAAAGAGTACGACACCAAGCAAGGTATGAAAGCCGGCAAACCAGAACAATACGGCCAACGCCAATAACAGCAGGCTTTTTGCCGGCAGCGATGCCTTAATTAGTGGCCATAACATAACAAATCCTCCCTGAATCATACTGCTTAGACTAATGTGAGCTTTCGTATGGGTCAAGAGAGGATTGTAACAAGCTGTTTACCAGATGCTAGCGACTGTCAGTGTCCAGCTCGAACGCTAACTGAATGGTCAGATTGCTGCCGGCGTGATCGGGATGGTAACGCCATTTGGCGACGGCTTGTAACGCCTCGTCGTTAAAAACGGCTCTTGGGTTGGCATCCAGTACTCGCAAATTTTCGACCTTACCCTGTGCATCAATGTTAAAACTGAGCTGTACCCAGCCGTTGATCCCCTCTGCTGCGGCCTTAACCGGATAACGCGGGTTAATTCTGACGATGGGGGTTATTTCCGTTTTCGTCTGCGCTGCCGTAGTTTGGCTTTCTGTTACTGCGACAGTGGTTTGAAGTAGTGATGCAGCGCAAAGGAGCGCCAGGGCGCAGCTTAGCGCCGGATATTTTAACAGCGGGCGGCGCTGCTTTAATTGGGTTAGACGTTCGGTCATCGTAGCCAAAGCTCCATAATGTTGAGTAATCAGATTTAAGTTCACTGTGGGTGGTGCCGACTGCATTGCTGCCAGCAGTGTTCTGGCGTAGCAAACTAAAGTGGTATTGTCTTGTTGTTGCAAAACTCTGGCGTCGCAAGCTAATTCCTGATCGGCGCGGTAACGACGATAAGCAAGCCAACTCAGTGGGTTAAACCAGAACAGCGCAACCAGTATTAAGGCCAGTAGGTTGCACTGTGGGTCCGCACTCTGCCAGTGGGCACGCTCATGTTGTAGGATCAATTTTCGTTGTTGCCGATCAAAACGTTGCAGAAAATTGTCGGGTAAAATCAGCTTTGGTGTTAGTAAGCCAAAAATTGCCGGGCCCAGGGTGCTGTCCGTACGGTAGCAGAGCAGGGTGCCACTGCGGTAATGGCGGCCGGCATTAAGCTGGCGTTGTAGCCTGAGCTGACTGAGCAGGGCGTAGCCAAACACCAGCAAGGTGCCGATCGCCCAAAGCAGCAACATAACAAAGGTCACAGCATTGGGCTGTGGTACAAAGCCAAGATCGTTGGGTAATACCAGCCAGATTTCTGACAGCAGATTGGCCGGGCTCTGAGCCGGTAACGCTGGTACCAACGGTAACAGCAGTGCAACAGGTAGCAGTAACCATAGCGAATACAGGGTTCGGGCTCCGAACCACTTAAGCAGTAGGGGGTGTAAGCTTAGCAGGAGCACACTCAGGATACTTAGCCAGATATTGGCTTGCCATAGCCAGTTAATCATTATCTGTTGTCCTTATCCTGCTCCAGGCGGTTAACCAGTTCCTTTAACGCCGCCAAATCGGTTGCTGATACCTGATGCTGTGCGGTAAAGCTGGCGACAAGAGGCGTCAATTGGCCAGAGAACAGCTTCTTAATAAAGCTGCTACTTGCTTGCTGTTGATAGAGACTGCAGTCGATAGCGGGTGAGTAAAGATAGGCTTTGCCCTGCTTTTGATAGCTGAGGGCACCCTTGCTAACCAGGCGGTTGAGTAGGGTTTTAATGGTTTTCTCGTGCCAGTCTTTATGTTGCAACCGGGCAATTACCTCTGCCGCCGTGCTAGGATGTTGCTGCCAGAGTATCTGCATCACCGTCAGTTCGGCATCACTAATCTCAATCATGATTTACCAGAAGATTACATTTGTAGTCTTTAAAGGATTACACATGTAATCAAATTTGGCAAGCTTGCGGCTAAACTATTTTCGATAGCGGGAGTCCGGCGCGCAGCGCGCACCGGAATAGCCTGATTTAGGGTTGTTGCTCTGCCGCCTTGGCCTGCTGCACTAGAGTCCGCACATCGGCCAGTAAGCGCTGGGCATCGTAGATAATGCCGTCCTTGATGGTATAGCGCACGCCCTTGGTGCGCTCAGGTTGATTGTCGGCATTGAGCCGGTAGTGGCCGGTGCCATACAATACTTTAAAATTGGCCAGCGGGTTTTCCGCCACTATCACCAAATCTGCCTTTTTACCAGCCACCACGCTGCCAATTTCCTGATCTAAACCAAGCGCAGTGGCGCCATTTAAGGTTGCAGCCTGTATCACCTCCAGCGCACTAAAGCCTGCTTCACGTAGCAGCTCCAACTCCTGAATATAGGCAAAGCCATAAATTTTATAGATATAGCCAGCGTCGGAGCCAACAGTCACGCGACCGCCATGATTTTTAAAGTCATTTAAAAACTGCATCCAGAGCCGGTAGTTTCCCCGCCACTGAATCTCATGCTCGGTCGTCCAGTCAAACCAGTAGGAACCATGGGCATAGCGGTTAGGTGTAAAAAAGCGCTGTAGTGTGGGCAGGGTATAGTCCTGATGCCATTCGGCATTCCGCTGTGCAGCGGCATCGCGGCTGGCTTCGTAGATGGTCAGGGTGGGGTTGATGGTAAAATCCAGTTGGATCAGCTCATCCCGTACCGCCTGCCATTTGGCAGAGCCCGGCTTCGCCGCCTGTGCCCACAGCTGGCCAGCAGCGGCAAACCGGTCCTGTTCATTCTGATAGTTATAATTAGCCGGATACTGCTGAATCGTCTGGCCATCAAACAAGGCCTCAGGCAGACCATACCAGTGCTCCATCGAGGTCAGGCCCATGCGGGCACTGTGCAGCACATTGGTGCGGTACACATTCAGCTGGGCGTGATGCATCATGGTACCGAGCTGTTGTTGCTTGGCTTCGGCCAGCGCGGCGGCCATAATTTGCGGAGTAGCACCAAAAAACTTAATCCCGGCGGCACCGGCTTTCTTAATATCCTGCACCCATTTTTTGGCCTGGTTTGGGTTAAAAACCGGCTCCGCCAGGCCCTGACCGAAGCCAACATAGGGTACGATCCGTGGCGCGACAATCTGATTGGCGGCCGCCGCCTGCATATGGCGCAAGGTCCAGGCCAGGCCGTTAAAACTGCCCGGCTCGCGAATAGTGGTAATGCCATGCGCTAACCAGAGTTTAAACACATATTCGGCCGGTATTCCGTTGGCAGAGCCGCCGATATGGCCATGCATATCGACAAAACCCGGCAGGATATACATGCCACTGACATTTAATTCCTGATCGCCGGGTTTAGCTTGTGGCCGGCTTTGCGCCAGTACCGGCACCTCCGGATAACCGACAATGGCCACCTGACGAATACGATCCTGCTCAATCACGATATCCACCGGGCCGACCGGTGGCGCCCCTTCGCCGCTAATCAAAATGCCACCACGCAGGATTAAACGCGGATAGGGGCCGTCACCTTCCGTTCGCGTCGGTGCCGACGGCGTGCGTTCAGGGGTTTGGCTGTAAGCCATTGGTAAGGATAACGCGAGGCAAAGAATTAGCAGTAGCAGCGGGTGCATAGGTAAACCTGTTTTGTTGTTATTATTGCCGGGTGAGCAATAAACAGGCTAAGCCGAAATTCGGGAAAATACAATGCAATAAGCCGGCTGGTGGCGTATCTGCGATAGCTGGAGCAGAGTCGAATTTTAGCTACTGATTTTTTTAACCAGGTAGCGGTAGGGTAAGGCTGCGGTATCACTACCGACCAGCTGATGATCCATAAAGCGGCAAAACGCCGGGATATCGCGGGTGGTGGCAGGGTCGTCGGCGATAATCAGCAAGGTTTCACCTGCCTGCATTTTGCGGATCTGCAACCGTACCAGCATCACCGGCTCCGGGCAGCGCAGCCCAAGGGCATCCAGCGTATGATCGGCTTGCTGAAATAAGGTTTCCATAATGGCAACTGCTCCGCGAATTGATAACAAGGGTAACAAAAAAGGGCCGTAAACGGCCCTATTTTAAGCTATCTGCGCTGTTACGGCTAGGTTAAGGCCGTTCAAACACCGTAGCGATACCCTGGCCTAAGCCGATACACATGGTTGCCAGGCCAAACTTACCGCCCTTAGCTTCCATCACATTAATCAGCGTGGTGCTGATGCGTGAGCCGGAGCAGCCCAGTGGGTGGCCTAAAGCAATGGCGCCACCGTTCAGGTTCACTTTCTGCTCAGCTACTTCCAGCAGACCCAGGTCTTTCATAACCGGCAAGGCTTGTGCCGCGAAGGCTTCGTTCAGCTCGGCATAATCGATATCGGCAATGCTGATACCGGCAGCCTTTAACGCTTTCTTCGAGGCTGGCACCGGGCCATAACCCATAATAGACGGATCACAACCAGCCACACCCATACCACGGACATAAGCGCGGATCGGTAAACCGAGCGCCTTCGCTTTGTCTTCGCTCATCACCAGCATACCTGAGGCGCCATCGGATAAGGCGGAAGAGGTGCCGGCGGTCACAGTACCGTTAGCCGGGTCAAATACCGGCCGCAGCTGGCTTAGTGCTTCAACCGTGGTTTCCGGGCGGATCACTTCGTCGTAATCGAACAGGCGCAGTACACCATCGGCGTCATGGCCTTCAGTCGGAATAATTTCATTTTTAAAGCGGCCCTGCAGGGTGGCTTCGTGCGCCAGACGATGCGAGCGTGCACCAAACTCATCCTGCTGCTGCCGGCTGATGCCATGCAGCTTGCCCAGTAATTCGGCGGTTAGGCCCATCATACCGGCGGCCTTGGCCACTGAAGTGGCTAAGCCCGGGTGGAAGTCGACGCCATGGTTCATTGGCACATGACCCATATGCTCGACGCCACCAATCAGATAGACCTCACCCATACCGGTTTGGATGGCGCGCACGGCATCATGCAATGCCTGCATTGAAGAGCCGCAGAGGCGGTTTACGGTGACACCCGGTACTGAGTGCGGGATACCCGCCAGTAAAGAGGCATTACGGGCGATGTTAAAGCCTTGTTCCAGCGTTTGCTGCACACAGCCCCAGATCACATCATCGATATCTGCCGGGTTTAAAGCCGGGTTACGCTCCAGCAGGCTGGCCATCACATGGGCTGACAGCTGTTCAGCGCGAACATTGCGGTACATGCCAGCTTTAGAGCGGCCCATCGGGGTACGGATACAATCTACAATAACGGCGTTTTTCATATTCTGCTGCTCCTGCGCTTAAACCGGGAAGAAACGCTGGCCATTAGCGGCCATGGCGCGGGTTTGTTCGGTTACCTGGTAAATCTCGCCCAGGTGGGCGTACTTGTCGGCCAGTGCGACAAAGTTAGCCAGACCAAGGGTATCGACATAACGCAGTGGACCACCACGGAACGGAGGGAAGCCCAGGCCATAAACCAGACCCATATCCGCTTCGGCCGCACTGGCAACAATGCCTTCTTCCAGACAGCGGATCGTTTCATTAATCATGGGTACCATCAGGCGGGCAATAATGTCCTCGGCACTGAAGTCCTGTTTGGCGACAGCAATACCGGACAGTAAGTTAAGGCTGGCGGCATCAATATCCTTTTTCGGCTTGCCTTTGGCATCTTTGCTGTAAGCATAGAAACCGAGGCCATTTTTCTGACCGTAACGGTTAGCCTGATACATGGCAGCAACAGGATCATTGTCCAGTTTGGCCATCCGGGTTGGGAAGCCGGTTGCCATCACGTCCGTGCAGTGATAAGCGGTATCTAAACCGACGACGTCCAGCAGATACGCCGGGCCCATCGGCCAGCCAAACTGCTTTTCCATCACCTTATCAACCTGAGCGAAGTCGGCGCCGTCTAACACCAGTTTGCTAAAACCGGCGAAGTAGGGGAACAGTACCCGGTTGACAAAGAAGCCCGGACAATCGTTAACGACGATCGGTGACTTGCCCATTTTCGCCGCGTAAGCGACGACAGCGGCTACGGTTTCTTCACTGGTGTCTTTACCGCGGATCACCTCTACCAGTGGCATCTTCGGTACCGGGTTAAAGAAGTGCATACCACAGAAATTCTGTGGCCGGCTCAGATTCGCTGCCAGCTGATTGATTGAGATGGTTGAGGTATTTGATGTCAGGATGGCATCATCGGCCAGCAAGGCTTCAACCTCTTTTAATACTGCGCCCTTGATTTTCGGGTTTTCGACCACGGCTTCCACCACGATATCGACGCCTTTCACCTGCTCGTTGCTTAATGTCGGTGTAATAGCAGAGATCACTTTCGCCATACCGACTGCATCCAGCTTGTTGCGCTCCACCTGTTTGGCCAGCAGCTTGGTGGCTTCGCCCATCCCCAATTCCAGCGCTTTATCGGCAATGTCTTTCATCACTACTGGTACGCCCTTTAACGCGGATTGGTAGGCAATGCCGCCGCCCATAATGCCAGCACCCAGCACCGCTGCTTTTTTAACCGCCTTGGTGGCAACTTTTGCGGCTTTTTTGGCTTTCCCTTTAATCACCTGATCATTCAGGAACAGACCAATTTGCGCAGTTGCGGCATCGGTTTTTGCCAGTTTGGCAAAGCCGCTGTTTTCCAGTGCGACGGCGGCGTCACGGCCTAAAGTTGCAGCGGCTTCAATAGTCTGCACGGCTACCATGGGTGCCGGGTAGTGTTTACCGGCGGTAGCGAACACCATACCTTTGGCGGTGTTAAAGCTCATGGTGGCTTCGGTTTTATTCAGTTTTAGCGGTTGCAGTTTCACCGCACGCTTTTTCTGCCAGTTCAGCTTGCCGGCGATGGCATCTTCCAGCATGCTCAGGGCTGCCGCTTCCAGTTTTTCCGGTGCCACAACGGCATCAATTAAGCCTTCTTTCTGTGCTTGCTCTGCGCCGCGCTCTTTGCCGGTGGTGATCCACTCCATCGCATTATCGGCACCGATAATGCGTGGTAAACGCACAGTACCGCCGAAACCTGGCATCAAGCCCAGTTTTACTTCCGGTAAACCGATACGGGTTGTGGTATCCGCCACCCGATAATCACAGGCCAGGGTCCACTCACAGCCACCGCCCAGTGCAAAACCTTTAATCGCGACCACCGAAGGCACAGGTAAATCTTCACAGTAATCAAACACATCAGAAGCGGTTTTAATCCAGGGAACCAGTTCGGCTTCCGGACGCTCGAATACAGGTAAGAACTCGGTAATATCGGCGCCGACAATAAAGTTGTCTTTACCACTGACAAATAGCACGCCTTTTAATTCAGGATCCGCGTGCAGCTTGGCCAGCGCTGCCTTACAATCGGCCAGCGTCTGTTGATCAAATTTGTTGACCGAACCTTGGGCGTTAAACGTAAACCTGGCAATACCAGGTTTCAGATACTCCACCTGGATGCTGTTACTTTGGTAAATCATAAATATGCTCCTTGGTCGCGTTTGCTATATAGGGTTATTCGCAACTGGTACGATGAGGTTATCCCATCCAGTGTGTCGTGCTTTAATGAAAATATCAATAGTTATTTAAACAGGTGTTTGAATTCCGGATAGGTGCAAAGTCTGAAGGACCCTACCTATTTTCTCATCCGATCGTTAGTTAGCATTTTGGAGCCTTGTTGTGAAACGCCTGCTTGTTTTATGTTGTACCCTGCTACCGGGCTGGTTATTGGCCAGCACCGCGGATCTTGCTGTGCTGCAACAGCAGCGCCAGCTGTTTTTACAGGCCGAGCGGCAGCTGGGATCGGCGCCGGCACCCCAGATTGAAAGCTGGCTGACCGAATTAAGCGATTATCCGTTACGTCCCTACTTGCAACAGCGCTGGTTGCAGCGACGCCTTAGTGCCCACGATGAGATAGCTGGTTTTTTGCAACAGCATCAGGGTTCGCCGCTGGATTGGCCGTTACGCCGACCCTGGTTGATGAGTTTAGCAAATAGCCAGCAGGCCGAGCGTTTTTTACAGCATTTTCCCGGCTCGAATGATGCAGAACTGAGCTGCATTGCCCTGTTACAACGCCTGAAAGCCGAGCCTGCCGCCAAGACCGCCATCTGGCAGGAAACGACGTCACTCTGGACTGTAGGTAAGTCACAACCTAAAGCCTGCGACCCTTTATTCAGCCAGTGGCGTCAGGCCGGACAATTACAGCCGGAAATTGTGCTGCGCCGCATCCAGCTAGCCGCAGATGGTGGCGACGTTGGCCTGATCCGTTATCTGAAAACCCTGTTACCGGCCGACCGGCAATATCTGGCTGATCTGTGGCAGCAGGTTCGTCAGGACCCGCAGGTGATCAGCCGGCCACGTTTTTTCCCCGGCCGTCACGTAGTGGAGCGCGATATTCTGACCTACGGTTTAAAACGTCTGGTATGGCGCTCGCCTGATTTAGCATTACAAACCTGGCAGCGTTTCACCAGTGACCCTTATTTCACTGCAGCGCAGCGGTTGGACGTGCAGCGCCAGTTTGCGATTGCCCTGGCGCACCGCGGCGATAGCCGGGCAACGGACTGGATGCGCAAACTCGCACCGGAACAATTGGATAGCACCCTGGCGCAGTGGCAGGTTGGGCATGCCCTGCGTGAGCTGGATTGGCCTCGGGTACAGCAGGTGATTGAGAATTTTCCAGCGGAGCTGGCCGCGGATATTAACTGGCGTTACTGGCGGGCCCGGGCGCTGGAAGAGCAGGGTAAGCAGGCTGAAGCCGACAGTATCTTCCGTGAGTTAGCGCAACGGCGGCATTTTTATGGTTTTATGGCCGCAGCCAAGCTGGGGTTGCCGCCCAGTCTGGCGCATAACCCGGTACCCGTGAGTGCAGAGGATTTAACTTTGATCCAACAGCATCCGGCAGTGCAACGGGCCAAGGAATGGCTGGCGCTGGGCCGTTTAACCGAAGCGCGGCGGGAGTGGAATTTCCTGCAGCGCTCTGCCAATGGCCAGCAGAAACTGGCGGCGGCCAAGTTAGCCAATGACATAGAGTGGCATGAAAGGGCCATTTTTACACTGGCCGATGCCGGTTACTGGGATGATGTGGAGCTGCGGTTCCCTCTGGCCTTTAAAGAAGAAATTCAACGCTTTGCCAAGAATGCGCAGGTGGACTCCGGCTGGGCCATGGCCATTGCCCGCCGCGAGAGTTCTTTTATGCCGGATGCGAACTCGCCAGTTGGTGCCCGTGGTCTTATGCAAATTATGCCGGATACGGCCAATTATATTGCCAAAAAGAAAGTACAGGTGAGCCAGCTGTATAACCCGGTCACCAATATTGATTTTGGTACTGACTATCTGAACTACCTGATGCGCCGTAACGACGGCAACCTGATTATGGCCACGGCAGCTTACAATGCCGGCTACAGCCGCGTCAGACAGTGGATCCCGCGTGACCGGGCCGTGCCGGTCGATGTCTGGGTAGAAACCATTCCGTTTCGTGAAACCCGCGAGTATGTGAAGGCGGTAATGGCGTATTATCAGATCTATAATATTCGTTTAAATGAACCGAACGATGTGTTCCTGCCGTTAGTCGCCATGCAGATTGGGAGCACAGCTAAATGATGCTATTATCGGTTTTCCCTTTACAGCAATGCATAAGGTATTTATGAACCCGAATTATCCTCAACTGTATCAGGCGCATGTGCAGGAACTGCAGCAACGGACCCGAAACGTGCTGGCGCGCGAAAATCTGGATGCGCTGGTTATTCATTCTGGCCAGGCCAAGCGTAAGTTTCTGGACGATATGGACTATCCGTTTCAGGTCAATCCGCATTTTAAAGCCTGGTTGCCGGTGGTTGATAATCCGCATTGCTGGTTGTTGGTAGACGGCGTTAATAGGCCGAAACTGATTTTTTACCGGCCAAAGGATTTCTGGCATAAGGTACCGCCGGTACCGACAGATTTCTGGGCGGAATACTTTGATATTCAGCTGCTGGAAAAAGCCAATATGGTAGAAAGTTTGCTGCCGTACGATAAGGCCCGCTTGGCTTATATCGGGGAGTACCTGGAAGTAGCCCGCGCTCTGGGCTTTACCGAAATTAACCCGGAGCCGGTACTAAACTATCTGCATTATCATCGGGCCTATAAAACGGCTTATGAGCTGGCTTCGATGCGCGAAGCAAACCGGCTGGCCGTTGCCGGGCACCGCGCTGCCGCTGATACCTTTTACGCTGGTGGCAGTGAATTTGAGATCCAGCTGGCCTATCTCTCAGCAGTAGGTCAGGGCGAAAATGAAGTGCCTTACGGCAATATCATCGCCCTGAATGAACATGCGGCCATTTTACATTACACCGCACTGGAGCGTGCTAAGCCGGCGCAGCATAAGTCGTTTTTGATTGATGCCGGCGCTTCCTGTCATGGCTATGCCGCGGATATTACCCGTACCTACAGCTTTAACCGGCAAGACGAATTTGCCGAGCTGATTAAGGCGGTGAATACCGTGCATCTGCAGGTGGTTGATACTATTAAACCCGGTATCAAATATACTGAGCTACAGCTGTTGACACACCGTTTACTGGCGCAGGTGTTATTGGACTTTGATTTTGTGCGCGGCAGTGTTGACAGCCTTGTTGAAACTGCCATTAGCCGGACTTTCTTCCCGCATGGTGTTGGGCACCATTTGGGGTTACAGGTGCATGATGTCGGTGGCTTTATGGCCGATGAGCGCGGCACCCATGTTGCGGCGCCGGCTGAGCATCCGTTTTTACGTTGTACCCGCCTGATTGAGCCGGGAATGGTATTTACCATTGAGCCCGGGCTGTATTTTATCGAGTCGTTGCTGGCCGATCTGCAGGCAACACCAGAGGCAAAACAGCTCAACTGGCAAAAGGTTGACCAATTCCGTGTTTACGGTGGTATCCGGATTGAGGACAATATTATTGTCCATCGCGAACGTAATGAAAATATGACCCGCGAGCTGCAGCTGCCATAAGCAGTGGCAAGGGCGCATTAAGGACCCTATGCAATATCGTTCGATAATCCGGATCCTGGGGATGCTGATTGCCATTTTCAGCATCACCATGGTGCCGCCGGCACTGGTCGCATACTGGTACCAGGATGGTGCCGGTGTGCCCTTTATCCTGTCTTTTATTCTCTGTTTGTTCAGTGGTTTTTTAATCTGGTATCCAAACCGGCAATATCGGGCTGAGTTAAAGGTCCGTGACGGCTTCCTGATCGTGGTGTTGTTCTGGATCGTGCTGGGTGCGGTAGGGGGCATCCCGCTGGTACTGGCAGAGCGGCCCAATATGAACCTGGCCTCGGCAATGTTTGAGGCTTTTTCCGGCCTGACGACTACCGGTGCGACGGTATTAACCGGCATTGAACTACTGCCAAAGGCAATTCTTTACTACCGGCAGCAGCTGCAATGGTTAGGTGGTATGGGGATCATCGTATTAGCGGTTGCGATTCTGCCGCTGTTAGGTGTCGGTGGTATGCAGCTGTACCGCGCGGAAACGCCGGGGCCGGTAAAAGATAACAAGATGACGCCGCGGATTGCCGATACCGCCAAACATCTGTGGTATATCTACCTGGCGCTAACGTTGGCCTGTGCGTTGGCGTTTTATGTAGCGGGGATGTCCTGGTTTGATGCGATTTGTCATGCTTTCTCAACAGTAGCTATCGGCGGCTTTTCAACCTATGATGCCAGCATTGGTCATTTTGACAGTGGCTTGATTAATACCATCTGTATTGTGTTTCTGTTGATCAGTGCGGTGAACTTTCCGCTGCACTTTGCTGCTATCCGAGGTAAGAGTGTCACGACCTATTTCCGCGATCCGGAGTTTAAAACCTTTCTTGGCATTCAGGCGGCGCTGATTCTGATTTGTTTTCTGGTGTTATTACACACCAGTGTTTATCCGGACGCTCTGACAGCACTTAACCATGCCGCCTTTCAGGCAGTGTCGATTTCCACCACGGCAGGCTTTGCTACCGACGGCTTTGCTGCCTGGCCATTGTTTTTACCGATCTTGCTGATTTTCTCCAGTTTTATCGGTGGCTGTGCCGGTTCTACCGGCGGCGGGATGAAGGTGGTACGGGTGTTACTGCTGTTTAAGCAGGGGGTGCGCGAGTTAAACCGGCTGGTGCATCCAAGAGCTATCTATGCCATTAAACTTGGTCGGCGGCCGGTTGAAGATCGTATTGTACAGGCGGTTTGGGGCTTTTTTGCCGCCTATGCGCTGGTGTTTGTGGTGATTATGCTGGCGCTGATCTTTACCGGGCTGGATAATATTACCGCCTTTTCGGCCACAGCGGCTTGCCTGAATAACCTGGGACCGGGCCTGGGCGAAGTGGCCGCCCATTTTGGCAATATTCCGGATGCCAGCAAGTGGATCCTGATTATTGCCATGGTGTTTGGCCGGCTGGAGATCTTTACCTTGCTGGTACTCTTTACGCCGGCATTCTGGAAAGATTAGACACCCTAAATAAAGATAGCGCTGACCTGGAATAGCTTTTCCACTTCAACGATATGCTTTTTATCCACCATAAACAGGATA
The DNA here is from genome assembly GCF_001704375.1 of Alishewanella sp. HH-ZS. Classification (NCBI taxonomy): domain Bacteria; kingdom Pseudomonadati; phylum Pseudomonadota; class Gammaproteobacteria; order Alteromonadales; family Alteromonadaceae; genus Alishewanella; species Alishewanella sp. HH-ZS. The sequence continues at coordinate 17,046 of NZ_LZEJ01000035.1, forward strand.
ATGTGGTCGTCGGTTTCAATCCGCGTATTATCGTGAGCGATCAACACCTCGTCACCACGTACTATGGCGCCGATGGTTGTGCCCGGCGGCAGCCGGATCTCACCTATGGTTTTGCCAACAACCTTACTGGTGCTGCTGTCGCCATGCGCTATTGCCTCGATGGCTTCGGCAGCACCACGGCGCAGAGAGTAAACGTTAACAATGTCGCCACGGCGGATATGGGTCAGCAGTGCCGAGATGGTGGCTTGTTGCGGGGAGATGGCGATATCGACTTCGCCACCTTGTAACAGATCGACATAGGCGCCGCGTTTAATCAGCACCATGGTTTTCTGCGCACCCATCCGCTTGGCCAACATTGCCGACATAATATTGGCTTCATCATCGTTAGTTACCGCGATAAAGACATCAATTTGCTCGATATTTTCTTCTTCCAGCAACTCGGGATCTGAGGCGTCACCAACATAAACTACAGTATTATCCAGACCGCTGGATAAAAACTCTGCCCGCTCTTTGCCGCGCTCGATCAGCTTCACACTGTGGGTTTTCTCCAGCGCCCGTGCCAGACCAAAACCGACATTGCCGCCGCCGGCAATCATAATGCGGCGGTAGCTGCGCTCCAGTTTTTGCAGCTCGCTCATCACCGCCCGGATATGCTTGGTTGCCGCGACGAAAAACACTTCGTCGTCGGCTTCGATAATGGTGGTGCCTAAAGGCTTAATCGCCGTGCCGCGACGATAAATGGCCGCTACCCGGGTTTCAATATGCGGCATATGTTCTTTTAATGCCGACAGGGCGTGTCCGACCAATAAGCCTCCATAATAAGCCCGTACTGCCACCAGGCTGACTTTGCCTTCAGCAAACTCTACCACCTGCAGGGCGCCCGGATAGTCAATCAGGCGGCGGATATAGTTGGTAACCAGGGCTTCCGGCGCAATGAAGTGGTCTACCGGCATATCATCTTTATGAAACAGCTCATCGCGGTATTTCAGATACTGGTTGGTACGGATGCGGGCAATTTTCAGCGGCGTATTAAACATACTGTATGCCACCTGACAGGCCACGATATTCACTTCATCGCTGCTGGTTACCGCTACCACCATGTCGGCATCCTCAGCACCGGCTTTGCGCAAGATATCCGGATGCGAGCCATGACCAAACACCACCTGTAAGTCAAAGCGGTCTTGTAATGCCCGCAGCTTATCGAGGTTGGTATCGACAATAGTAATGTCGTTTTGCTCGCCCACCAGGTTTTCTGCCAGGGTTGCACCCACTTGTCCGGCGCCGAGAATGATAATTTTCATACGGGTACTCTGTTAAACCGCTTTATGTAGCAAGGCATAGAAAAAGCCGTCCATATCCTGCTCTCCCGGTAAAATCTGCCAGCTGCTGCTGCCCAGTTCCGGCAACGGCAGCAAGCTGGCGTCGTTTTGCTGCGCCAGAAACTGTGTCAGCTGAGCGCTGTTTTCGGCCGGTAACACGCTACAGGTGGCATAGAGCAGGGTGCCGCCGGGTTTAAGTAGGCGCCAGGCACACTGCAGGATCTGCTGCTGTAATTCGGTTAGTGGCGCGATATCGGTTTTTTTGCGTAGCCAGCGGATATCCGGATGGCGGCGGATCACCCCGGTTGCAGAGCAGGGCACATCCAGTAAAATCCGGTCAAATAACTCACCTTGCCACCAACTGGCGGTATCCAGCACATCGGCTGCTACCACCCGTGCCTGCAGCTGCAAACGCTGCAAATTTTCCGTTACCCGCTGTAAACGCTGGGCATCACGATCCAGCGCTGTTAGCTGTAAGCCAGGTGTTTGCTCCAGCAAATGACAGCTTTTACCGCCGGGCGCACTGCAGGCATCCAATACCTGCTCACCGGGCTCTGGCGCCAGAAAGAGCGCGGCATGCTGCGCCGCAGCGTCCTGTACTGAAAACCAGCCTGCGGCATAACCTGGCAGGGTGGTGATATCACAAGCCTGGTCCAGCTTGATCGCCACTGGCAAATAGGCAAAAGGCTGGCTGGCGCTGATACCGGCCTGTTGTAATGCCTGCAGGTAGTCAGCGGCACTGATTTGCTGTTGGTTAACTCTAAGCCACAGTGGCGCCTTTTGCTGGTTTGCGGTGAGGATCGTCTGCCATTGTTCAGGATAAGCCTGTTGCAGTTCGTTAATCAGCCAGCCCGGATGATTAAACTGCACCGCACTGCTGGCCTGACAAAAATCAAATAGTTCTGGCTTGCGCTGCACATTGCGCAGCACGGCATTAATCAGTTTGGTCAGATTCTGCCCTTTTAACAGCCGCGCTGCTTCTACCGTTTCGCTGATAGCGGCATGATCCGGAATCCGTAAAAATTTGAGCTGATAGATACCAACATAGATCAGAAACTGTAGCGGCCTTAGCTGTTTAATCAGTGGCTTATCCATCAGTTGCTGACAGACGGTTTCAAGTTGAGGTAGCTGGCGCATAACGCCAAAACAAATTTCCTGCAGCAGGGCTTTGTCCGGTGCAAACGCCAGTTTTTGCTGGCCTTTCGGCAGGGCATCGGATAACGACTTGCCCTGATCAATCACCTGATAACAGATCTCTGCTGCCAGGGCGCGTAACTGAGCACTCATAATTGCTGGCCCACGGTCAGCCACTCGGCCCGGCCATTCAGAAAATCAGCTGCACTCATCGGTTTTTTACCCGGTGGCTGTAACTGGGTGATCTGTAGCACCTGCTGCTGACAGCCAATATAGATGCCGGTTTTATCGGCTTTTAAAATGCTACCCACTGGTCCTGACAGGCTGCTGGCTACCTGAGCCTGCCAGACCTTTACCGTGCCTTGTGGCAGCTCCAGGTAACTGACTGGCCAGGGATTAAAGGCGCGTATTTCACGCTCCAGTGCGGCGGCGTCTTTGTTAAAGTCGAGCCGGGCTTCATCTTTGCTGAGTTTTTCGGCATAGTTCGCCAGTTGCTCATTTTGTGCCTCGGCCTGCTGTTGCAGTGCCGGTAAATCCGCCACGGCGGCTAACAGCGCTTGCGGCCCCAGCTGCGCCAACTTTTGATACAGGCTGGCGCTGGTGTCCGTAGCTAAAATCGGGCAACTGACTTTGCTGAGCATAGCGCCGGTATCTAAACCTTCATCCATCTGCATAATGGTGATGCCGGTTTCACTGTCGCCAGCCCAGAGTGCGCGCTGGATTGGCGCTGCACCCCGCCAGCGCGGTAATAACGAACCGTGCACGTTAATACAGCCCAGTCTTGGCATGTCTAACACCGCTTTAGGCAGGATCAGGCCGTAGGCAACGACAACCATCAAATCGGCGTCTATTGCTGCCAGCTGTTGTTGCGCTGCAGCTTTTTTCAGCGATTTAGGTTGATAAACCGGAATATCATGTTGTAGAGCAAGTTGTTTGACCGGGCTTGGCTGCAGCTTTTGGCCACGTCCCGCCGGGCGATCAGGTTGGGTATAAACCGCCACCACCTGGTGTGGGCCAGTTAATAAAGCCTGTAAATGACAGGCAGCAAAATCCGGCGTACCGGCAAAGATAATACGTAAAGGCGTGGTCACATTAAATCCTGTTTAAAGCGCGTGGCGCTCAGCCAGTTTGGCTTCTTTTTCCAGTTTCTTGCGGATCCGATCACGTTTTAGCGGCGACAAATAATCGATAAACAGCTTACCGATTAAATGATCCAGTTCATGCTGCAAACAGATCGCCAATAAGCCGTCGGCTTGTAACTCAAACCAGTTACCGTCGATATCCTGCGCCTTTACCGTGACATTTTTGGCCCGTGATACCGACGCATAGTTCTGCGGTACCGATAAACAGCCTTCTTCATAACTGGTCTCGCCATCATGGGCGATGATTTCCGGGTTGATAAAGACCTGCGGTTGATTGCGCTCTTCCGACAAATCAATCACCACCACCCGCAGGTGGACGTTAACCTGAGTTGCGGCCAGACCAATGCCATTTTCGTCATACATGGTCTCTAGCATGTCTTTGACCAGCTGACGAATTTCGGCGTTAACTTCCGCCACTGGCTTAGCAATGGTGCGTAAACGCTCATCGGGAAAATGTAATACTTTTAAAACTGCCATAACACCTACAAAATATGCTTTAATTAGTTCGCTGTGGTATGTTTTAATTTTAGCCATTATTGCGCTTTAATAACAGCTTAGCGTGTAATTAATAAAAATGAGTATAGGGTTAAGGATGCGGGCATGCTGAAAAAAATAACACTGACACTGGCGGCCTTGTTATGCTGGTTTTCTGCGGCGGTAACAGCGGATGTATTGCAAGTGCGCCCAGATGCGCCTGCAACCTATGTGGTAAAGCCGGGAGATACCCTCTGGGATATCTCGGGTTTATATCTGAATCAACCCTGGCGTTGGCCAGAACTCTGGCAAATGAATCCGCAGGTGGATAATCCACACCTGATCTATCCCGGCGACGTGTTGTCTCTCACCTTTGATAGTGAAGGGCGGCCGCGTTTGGGGCTTAGCAGTAAAAGAGCTATGCGGTTAACACCTCAGGGGCGGACAATTCACAAGAACCCTGACGCTATTGCTACCTTACCGCTGGGGATTATCCGGCCGTTTCTCAGTTACGATCAGGCGATGTCACAACAGCAAATCGATGCCTTGCCTTATATTCTTGGCAGCAACTCGGCAGCGAAGAGTGCCAATGAGACCAATACACTTTATGTGAAAGGTGAACTGGTAGAGGGTGCGGCCTACGCAGTTTACCGGCCGGGCCGTGCTTATGTCGACCCGGATAGTGGCGAAGTACTGGGTTACGAAACCCGTTTGATTGCGACTACCCGTGCTTTCCGATCAGGCCAGGCGGGCAGCGAGGGCACAAGTTTTGAACCGGCTGCCATGCGGGTGTTGTCGGTGACCCGCGAAATCCGGCAGGGGGATAAGGTGATCCCGGCTTATGATCAGCAGGCCCTACCGGCTCAGTTTGTGATGACGAAACCCGAGCAGGCGGTCAGCGGCAAGATTATTGCCAGCTCGTCAGATTTGCGGGAGTTTGCGCGGATGGATGTGGTGGTGCTGAATCTGGGCCAGAGCGCGCTGCGTGCCGGCCATATGCTGGGTATTTACCGGCAATCGCCGACTGTGGTTGACGGTAGTGGTAAGCCGGTATATCTGGAGGATGCCTCCAGATTACAAAAAGTGATGCGCGACTTTGGCGGTGAAGTGCTAGAGATGCCAAAAGAAAAAGTGGGCGAGCTGATGGTATTTAAAACATCAGATAACGTCAGTTTCGCTGTGGTGACGCAAACCGATAAACCGATCCGGGTTGGAGACATTATTACCAACCTGTAAGCGGTAGCTCAGGGATGATGCGACAAGATGGAACTGCTACAACACTGGCTGGCCGCAGCCGTTGTACATGGCTTAGATGGCCATCGCATCCGGCAGCTGTGCCAACATCTGGAACTGGCAGCCTTAGTCAGGCTGCCGGCCAGTACCCTGCAACAACTGGGCTTAACAGCGAAACAAGCTCAGTTGCTTTGTTATCAAAGCCAACCCTGGGTCGAACAAGCGCTGCAGTGGCAAGCTGAAAGCCCACAGCATCACTTACTTTGCTTCGATGATCCCCGTTATCCTCTGCTGTTAAAAGAAACGCCGCATCCACCGGCTGTGCTCTTTGTGAAGGGCGATGCTGAGCTGTTACAACAGGCACAAATTGCGATGGTCGGCAGTCGCTCACCGACGCCGGGTGGCCGGCAAATTGCCCGCCAGTTTGCGGCTGAACTCAGTACGCAGGGGATGGTGATTACCAGCGGCATGGCGCAGGGAATTGATAGTGAGAGTCATCTGGGAGCACTGGAAGCGGGTGGCAAGACCATAGCGGTGCTGGGTCATGGCCTGCGGCAAATCTATCCGGTGGGAAATCGGGCGCTGGCCGGAAGAATAGTGCAGCAAGGTGCCTTAGTCAGTGAGTATTTTCCGGATGTACGTGCCCGGGCAGAGTTTTTTCCGCAGCGTAACCGCATTGTCGTCGGGCTAAGTACTGGTACCCTGGTGGTGGAGGCGGCGCTGCGCAGTGGTTCCTTAATCAGTGCCCATCTGGCGGTGCAGTACAACCGCGAAGTCTTTGCCGTGCCGGGCGCTTTGTTTAATACCCAGGCCGCTGGTTGCCATTATCTGATCCAACAGGGCGCTAAACTTGTTACCTGCGTGGCCGATATCCTGGAAGAGCGGGCGCTGTTTGCCGATAACGGTTTAGCCAAAACAGAAAAAAATCCTGAAATCAGCTTGTCTGAACAGCAGTTGTTAGCTAACGTAGGAGATGAGCCCATTGCCACTGATCAGTTGGCAGAACGCTCCGGCATGTCAGTAACAGACGTATCCATTGCCTTGCTGCAACTAGAACTTGCAGGCAGGGTAGCAGTAGTCCCCGGTGGTTACATAAGAGTGAGGAGTGCCTGAAGATGTTTGATATCCTCGTTTATCTGTTCGAAAATTACATCCATAACGAAGCCGATGTTTATGTGAACCATGCGGATCTGACCAAAGAGCTCAGTAAAGCCGGTTTTCACGATGATGATATTTTCCGTGCTCTGAAGTGGCTGGATCGCCTGTCAGCGTTGCAGGAAAATCATATCAAGCCCTATCTGACCAAGGCGGTCAGTACTGCCACCCGGATTTATACGGCAGAAGAATATCGGAAAATCGATACTGCCGGTCAGGGTTTCCTGATGTTTCTGGAGCAAATCAATGTGCTGGATGCGACCACCCGGGAAATGGTGATCGATCGGGTGATGGATTTGGATGCTGCCAGCATCAGTCTGGAAGATTTAAAGTGGGTGGTGCTGATGGTGCTGTTCAATGTACCAGGTAAAGAAACCGCCTACGCCCAGATGGAAGATTTAATCTTTGACGAAGTGGACGGCCCGCTGCATTAAGCTATGGCACCACTTTAAGCTCATCTAGAGATCATATAGACGGATGTCTGATCATAACCCGCTGTTTCAGTTACCACAGCACGCCGAACCCTGCCCGCAATGCGGGCAGCCTTTAGTTATTCGCTCCGGTAAAAGCGGCCCCTTTCTGGGTTGTAGCAGTTATCCGGCCTGCGACTATCTGAAGCCACTACATCAACATGATAATACGGTGGTCAAGATCCTGCAGGATGAACCCTGCCCGGAATGTGCCGCACCGCTGGCGGTGAAGCACGGCCGTTATGGCATGTTTATCGGTTGTACCCGTTACCCGGATTGCCATTTTGTGGTACACGAAGAAGCGTCAGCCAGTAGCAGCATTGCTTGTCCGCAGTGCCAGCAAGGTCAGCTAACAGAGCGGCTGAGCAAGTTTGGTAAAGCCTTCTGGGGCTGTAACCGTTATCCGGATTGCCGCTTTCTGGTCAATGATGCGCCGCAGCTTGGAACTTGTCAGTTCTGTCAGTTTCCACTGTTACTGCAAAAGAAAAGCGGCCTGTATTGTGCCGCTAAAGCTTGTCAGAAAAAGCAGCCGGCAAAGGCTGACTAGAGCACCATCTGGTGCTCTCGGTTATAGCTGCTGTAACATCTGTTCCAGTTCGGGGAAGGCGGCGGCGGGTAACAGGTCAATCAGCTGGGCGAAGCGGGCCTTTAACTCTGCGGTGCTGTTGGCAGATAAATTAATATGTCCCATTTTACGCCCGGCGCGCTTGGTTTTACCGTACCAGTGTAAGCCCAGTGCCGGTAGTTCGAGGATACTGTTCGGGACCTGGTCTTCGCCAAGGATATTAACCATCAGCGTAGGCCGGATCAAAGCCGTACTGCCCAATGGCAAACCACACACGGCCCGTAAATGATTCGCGAACTGGCAACAGTCAGCGCCTTGCTGTGTCCAGTGGCCGGAGTTATGCACCCGCGGTGCCAGCTCATTGACCAGCAGCTTACCCTGTACATCGAAGAACTCGATAGCCAACACCCCAACATAGTTCAGTTGCTCGGCGACGGCGGTAAACATTTGTTCCGCTTGCTGTTGTAGTGCGGTGTCTAACGGGCGAGCCAGCGACACACTGAGTACGCCATTAACATGGTGGTTCTCTGTCAAAGGATAAACCTTGATCTCTCCATGGCGGTTCCGGGCACCGACCAGTGAGACTTCACGGTCAAAACGAATAAACTGCTCGGCAACAATAGCCTGCTGCGGATCCGCTGCTAAGAAAGCCGCCAATTCTTGCCATAATGCCGGCGCGGCCGCCGCGTCTTTTAAACGCCACTGTCCCTTGCCATCGTAGCCGGCCAGCGCACTTTTAAACACCAGTGGCAAACCCAATTGCGCGATAGCGGCGTTAAAGTCCGTTTCGTTATTGATTACAGTAAAGGCACTGGTTGCGACACCCGCGGTTTGTAACAGGCTTTTTTCCAGCCGGCGATCGCCGCCAACCTGAATGGCCTTCGCACCGGGTAAAAACTTACCGCTTTGCTGGCATTGTGCTAACACCGGCAGTGGAATATGCTCAAATTCAGCCGTTACGACATCGGCATCGGCCAGCGCTTGTGCCAAACCGTTACCCAGTAATTGCTGGGTCAATGGATGCACGATATTGTCGCTGTTCACATCATAAGCACTGATGCTGATATTCAGCGGCGCACCGGCCAGCGCCATCATCCGGGCCAGCTGCCCGGCGCCTAAAACTAGTACTTTCATAGTGCAACCTGTGCTGGATCCGGTTGGCTTAATACGCTTTCGGTTTGGGCGGCGCGGAAGGCATCAATTTGCTGCATTAAGGCCGCGTCTGAGGTGGCAAGAATTTGCGCCGCTAGCAAGCCAGCATTGGCAGCACCGGCTTCGCCGATGGCCAGGGTGCCGACTGCAACACCTTTGGGCATCTGGACTATTGATAGCAGCGAATCAATGCCTTTTAAGGCTTTCGATTGTACCGGCACACCCAGTACCGGCAGGCTGGTAAAAGCAGCGGCCATACCCGGCAGATGTGCCGCGCCGCCGGCACCGGCAATAATCACTTTTAAACCGCGGCTGGCGGCTGAGCTGGCATACTCGGCCAGCAGTTGTGGTGTACGGTGTGCGGAAACCACCCGGGTTTCATAGGCAATACCAAACCGATCCAGCATATCTGCTGCGAGTTTCATGGTAGGCCAATCAGACGTTGAACCCATGATAATACCAACCTGCATAGTGGTTTCCTTCTCTGTGCGTAATGAACATCGGGCCGTAAAGCGGTATTATACCCGTCATCGGCAACTGAAGAAAATTTTTAGTACAGCAGCGCTGCCAGACAGCCCGCTGACTTAGACAGTCAGGAGTATTGATGCAACCCTATCAAACCCAGTTAGCGCAGGTGCAGGCATTCTTAATGGCGCTGCAGGATCAGATTTGCCAACAATTACAGCAGGCTGACGGTGGCGCGGCCTTTGTAGAAGATGCCTGGCAGCGGGCAGAGGGGGGCGGTGGTCGCAGCCGGGTCCTCACCGGAGGCCAGGTCTTTGAGCAGGCAGGGGTGAATTACTCGCACGTCTTTGGTGCGCAAATGCCTGCCTCGGCCACAGCACACCGACCGGAGCTGGCCGGGCGTAATTTCAATGCCTGCGGCGTATCCTTGGTGATTCACCCGCATAACCCATATCTGCCAACCACGCATGCTAATGTCAGGTTTTTTATTGCCGAAAAGGAAGGCGCTGAGCCAGTGTGGTGGTTCGGCGGAGGCTTTGACCTGACGCCCTATTATCCATTTGAAGAAGATGTGATCCATTGGCATCAAACGGCGAAACAGGCCGTGGATCCCTTTGGCGCTAATTACTACCCAGACTACAAGAAATGGTGTGATGACTATTTCTATCTCAAACACCGCGGCGAAACCCGTGGTGTCGGTGGCTTGTTTTTTGATGATTTAAATGCGCCGGGTTTTGAGCAAAGCTTTGCGTTAATGCGAGCAGTAGGTGAAGCCTTTACTCAAGCTTACTTACCTATAGTAGCTAAGCGCAAAAACCTACCTTATGGTGAGCGCGAGCGGCAGTTCCAGCTATACCGGCGTGGCCGTTACGTCGAATTTAATCTGGTATATGACCGTGGCACCCTGTTTGGCTTACAAAGTGGTGGCCGTACCGAGTCGATTTTAATGTCGATGCCGCCACTGGTGCGTTGGCAATATGGTTATCAGCCGGAGCCGGACAGCCCGGAAGCCTTACTCTACGAACGCTATTTAAAACCGCAGGATTGGCTGCAAATTTTGACCAACTAACAGTTAATCATATGGCTCGCCAGTTGCCCAATCGACTGGCGAATACCATCACGCAGCATTTTGTTTTCTACCACCTCATCTAACGCCTGCTCCATACAGAACATCCACTGATCTCTGAGTTGCTGATTGACTGTAAAGGGTAGGTGGCGGGCACGTAGCCGCGGATGGCCATATTTCTGCTCGAACAGGGCCGGGCCGCCAAGCCAGCCGGATAAGAATTCAAAAAACTTTTGCCGGATGCCATCCAGCGGCAGCGGGTGGATGGCATACAACTCTTTGGCTTCCGGTGCGGTTGCCATAATATCGTAAAAGCGATTTGCCAGCGCCCGCACTGCCGTTTCCCCTCCCATTAGCTGGTAAGGGGTTTGCCCGGGTGTCGGATGTGCCGTATTATCCTGATTACTGGTTTTTTTACTGAACATTTGGACTAACTTTTTAAAAGGCATAAATAAAGTGGACCGTTACGCTGTGTTTGGAAATCCGATAGGGCATTCAAAATCACCCTTTATCCACCGCCTGTTCGCACAGCAAACGGCAGAGTCGATGCAATACGAGGCCATTCTAGCACCAGTCGACGGCTTTGCCGAACACTGGCATGCTTTTGTGGCAGCTGGCGGAAAGGGCGGCAATATCACTGTACCTTTTAAAGAACAAGCATTTCATCTGGCTGAACAGTTAACCGCAAGAGCCAGCGCAGCTGGCGCCGTCAATACTCTATACTTTGACTCAAGTGGCCAACTATGGGGCGATAATACCGATGGTATTGGTCTGGTGACGGACCTGCAGCGACTTGGCATAACATTAAAAGCAAAGCGGGTGCTGTTACTGGGCGCCGGTGGGGCCAGTCGCGGTGTGATAGGTCCGCTATTGGCGGCCGGTGTGAGTGAGGTGATCCTCGCCAACCGTACAGTCGAAAAAGCACAGGCTATCGCAGCGAGTTTTCCGGGAAAGGTCATAGCTTGTGCCTTAACGGCGATCCCAGACCTGGCGTATCAACTGATCATTAATGCTACCTCATCTGGGTTAACCGGTGCACGTCCTGAGTTAGCTGCGCAGCACCTGGCCAGCTGTGAGTTGGCTTATGATATGTTGTACGGTAAGACGCCGACCCCGTTCTTAGTTTGGTGTCAGCAGCAGGGCGTACCAAAGATTGCTGATGGCCTGGGTATGTTGGTCGGGCAAGCAGCGGAAGCGTTTCGGATCTGGCGTGGCAAGCTACCGGAGGTGGTGCCGGTACTGCAGGCGTTAAGCGCGGAACTCGGGCGATGAATCAACAGTTAATTTTCAACAATGACTTTGCGATTGCCAGCAACGCAGCGGCTATCAGCTTTAGTTGCCTGGTGGCGGGACTAAAAGTCCGCTGCTTTATTCCGATACCTGCGACACTGAGCGCTGCGGATTTTTTGCAGCAAGTGCAGGCCGATAGCTTTTATTGGGAAGATGTAGCAGAGGCCGCGATTGCTGCAGATACATATAATAGTGCCGGTGAGATCTGGCTAACCGGCAACGATTAATCTTGGTATGAGCTAGCCAGTCAGGTACTCGTTTTTTAGTTGCACATAATTGCTGGCAGATTCTTTTAAAAAGGCTTTCTCACTATCATTAAGCGGACGTGCCTGTTTAGCAGGGCTGCCTACATACAGATAACCACTTTGTAGTCTTTTACCTGGTGGTACTAAACTACCGGCACCGATAATGACATCATCTTCGACAATAACGTCATCCATCACGATAGCACCCATACCAATCAAGATGCGGTTACCCAGGGTACAGCCGTGCAGCATCACCTTATGGCCTACGGTAACATCTTCACCAATAATAAGCGGCGAACCTTCCGGCTTGCCGTTGCTAGGCCTGGATAAATGTAATACTGAACCGTCTTGCACATTAGTGCGGGCGCCAATCCGGATATAGTTAACATCCCCCCGCGCAACAACTAAGGGCCAGATACTGACATCTTTAGCCAACACGATATCGCCAACCAGTACGCTTGACTCATCCACATAAACGCCTTCTGCCAGAGTCGGCAATACACCTTTATAAGCTCTTATCGTCATCATTTCCTCCAGTGCTGCGTTATTATGCAGTAAATGTTCTAAAAAAGCGCTTTTCGCTGCATTTTTCTGCGAACGATCTAAAAACCCTAAGTTTTCTATAAACTCTGCTTGCAGCCGTGTTAAAACGCTCTATAATGCGCGCCATGCCACGGGGTGCTGCGCTAAACGAGTTTAGTTGGGAAGCCGGGTGATAAAACGAAGCGCTCAAAAATCTGTAAAAAGACGCTTGACAGCAGAGTTTAAATCACTAAAATGGCCGCCTCGCTTCAGGGTGCTGATGAAAGCCCCGAAAAGCGAAGTGAGGTAAAAAAAGAGTCG
>NZ_LZEJ01000036.1:0-29592 GCF_001704375.1 Alishewanella sp. HH-ZS
CCGATGACAAGGTTCATTCCTTTACACACATTAAACATACAATACACTATAGCGCTAAAGCTTTTATTGTCAAATAAAAAGGCAGATTTCTCTGCCTTAATACACAATATACATAGTTCAAGGTACTATATATAAGACAAAGAGTCCTTTAATTGCATCTACTGCCAACTTCTTTCTGAGTAAACCATAGACAGCGAAGGAGCTGGCCAGCGCCAAAGCTATCCAGGGGACAGCACCATAGCCAATGATTTGCCACAGCACACCAAGCGATGCCAGTATCACCGCCAACCACTGCAGCTTACGTAACCGCTCGCCTAAAAAAAGCATACCGAGCAGTACATTTAGCAAGGGATTGATATAGTAGCCGAGACTGGCGTCTAACATATGGTTGTTATTGACGGCCCAGATAAAAAGCCCCCAGTTGCCGCCAAGCAGTACGGATGACAGTAGTAACCAGGCAACCAGCTTGGGCTTGGCAAACACCGCCAGTGTATCCCTCCCCTGCTTTAGCAATAGCAGGATCAACAGCAATAGCAGAAAAGCCCAGACAATACGGTGGATCAGAATTTCCGGTGCCGGAATAAAATCAATCTGTTTAAAATACAGCGGAGCTATGCCCCACAGGGTGTAAGCGCTGGCGGCAAAGGCGCCACCTAATCGCTGTTCTCGTGTTAACGCCATAAGCACTCCGGTTGTGGTTAAAGCTGAGGTTTAACCAGCGGCGGCATTATAGCGAAGATAGCGCTCGGCGTGTGAACCTTTACCGCATGGTAAAAGCAAAGAAAAAGCCGGAGCGAGCTCCGGCTTTGCTAAAGATTAATGGCTCTTCGCCTTATTGTACGAAGTCATCCAGTAAAATAAGACCCACATCAGCATTTAACCCGGCACCATCACGGGCTACTGCAGTGTAAATCTTATTCGCTTGCAAGGTCAGAGGAACAGGACCAATGGCCGCAGTCTTGGTGCCAGCTGGAGTAACCGTCACGACGTAGTTGCCAGCAGCTAATCTGACGTAACCGGTTTCTGCTTTAAAGGGTACATTTCTGAATGCTGGCGTTGCGGTACTGATATCATTAGTTGGGGTAACATAGATATCTACCGGACCAGCCAGTGTTGAACCATGAACAATACGTACCCGAGCTTCAGTAGCAACGCGCCGTGGATTGTCAGTTAACACCAACGGCTCGATAGTATTGTTACCTAAAGACCCAACCGCCAGCACGCTGTAAAACTTACCTGGTTCCAGCGTCAGGTTATTGTTAATCACCACCACACTGTTATCCGCAGCAGCAGCGACCTTCACATTGTACGTATCCGGCGCGACACCAACATAGGGAGTAAAATTGGGGAAGGCTAAACCCTCAACCAGTTTAATCGCATCATTCACAATCACATCGACCGCTGGTGCATCTGACACATTATGTACCACCCGCACTGATGATGTGGTATTGACATCTTTAATATCCAGCTCATCACCATTTGGCGTTACTGCCAGTAACGACACAGGTGAGGCACCCGAGAAACGATTGTTAATCGCTGCGACCACCAGATCGGTTCCGCCAGCCAGCGCCAGGGTGCCAGAGTCAAACACTACGGTGCTTTGACCTGGCAAGGTAATGCGGACGCGGTAATCGCCGGCAGGTACATCCAATGCCTGGGTAAAACCTTTATAATCCAGCGTGGCTAATGCAGATCCCAGTGGGTCATTCGGCGCCGTGACATGAATATCGACTGTGGGTGCAGCAGAAGCAGCGTGTACTACCTGTAACCTTACATTACCGGAAGCAAGTGCTTTTACATCAGAGGTTACAACCAATGGCTCCAAGGTAGCACCGGCAACCGAACCTACGGCAAAAACTTTGTAGTTTTTCGCCTCCGCCAATGCCAAATTAACCGGACCAATCACTGTCGGTGTGGCAGTACCAGGTAGAATCGCTTGTACGGCAACGTTGTAGGTATTTGGACCGAGAGCAAAATTCTCAGAGCTTTGGCCATAAGCCAAACCAGTAATAGCCGGAAAACCACCGATTAACACATTAACGTCTGGCGCATCCGAAGAAGCATGAACAACGCGCAAAGTCGCATCAACCACAGATGATGGCGGTGGTGGCGGCGGAGCCGGTGGTATGACAATAGGATCACTGCTATTACAGGCACTGAGCGTCGCCAGCATAGTGGTGGCGACGGCAAGTGAGACTATCTTTTTCATTGTGCTTTCCCTTCAGTTAATAGTTGCGAGGAAAACTTACGCCGGCCAAAAAATGCAGGATCAACTTTAGCAGGCGCAAAAAACTGAATGGTTTATTGAAAAAAATAATCTGATCTAAAAAAGTTACAATAACGTAGATGGCCGCCCAACAAGGTGCGCAGGCAGCTTTAAATGGCTTTGTAACAGGGGTTGACGCCAGCTGCTGAGAAACTCTGGCAGAGGTAGCAAGGTGCGCTCGGCATCACTAACCCGCCAACACCAATTGAAATATTCATGTAACTGACGCCGTGTTGCTAGAAAAGACGCCGGAATATCGGCGGCTGCGGCAGCATCCTTTACTGCCTGACCAATTTCCGCCAGCACCACTTTTTCACCGGCGAAACTCTGCAGATGATAAAAGCGTTGCGGACACTGTTCAGCGGGCAATTGCTTGGCGGTTTGAATCAGCTCGATCAGAATTTTCGCATGGCGGCGCAGATCCTTAGCCAACATTCCCGGAATATTCAACAGACTTTCAACCGAGCCAGGTTTGCGCTTAGCTAATTCAAATAGTTGCGCATCCTTTACCACCAGCCCAAGTGCCAAATCTTTTGCGCTGGCATATTGATAACGCCAACTAACCAGCTCGCGTAAAATCGCCAGATCGCGGCTGTTAAGCTGACTGCTGTTCTTAATTTCCAAGTATTTGAACTCCGCCGGCAGTTGCTGCTGACGCCGGGCCAGTAACTGCTGCCCCTCAGCCAGTAACAGCGACAATTTTGACCCTGTATCAAGCTCCTGCAGCAACTTTTGGTAGACTGGCAGTAGAAACTTAACGTCATTGGCGGCGTAGTCGAGCTGTTTTTGCGCCAGCGGTCTGGCCAGCCAGTCGGTGCGGGATTCGCTTTTATCCAGGATGGCGCCGGTGAGCTGCTCAACCAAGCGTGCATAGCCCATGCTACCGCCCCAGCCAAGAATTTCTACCGCCAATTGGGTATCAAATAACGGCTGAATATTGTTGATGCCGATCGTTGCCAAAGCTTCCAAATCTTCAGTACAGGAGTGCAGAATTTTGGTGATGTCGGGCGCGGCTAACAACTGCTGTAACGGCTGCCAATCGGTAATACACAGTGGGTCGACCAACGCAAGCTGCTGCCCGTCATAAAGCTGGATTAGTCCTAGCTTCGGATAGAGCGTGCTTTGTCGGATAAACTCGGTGTCCAGTGCCAGCAAAGGTTGTTGTAGGGCCCGCTGACAAAACTCTGCCAGTGCCTGATTGGTGCTAAGTAACGACATCTTGTGCTCTCTAGAACAAAAAAGCCGGCAACTGCCGGCTTTTTTTATTATCCGCGAAGTTCGCGGCGTAGGATCTTACCTACGTTGGTTTTTGGCAGTTCAGTACGGAATTCTACCAGCTTTGGTACCTTATAGCCGGTTAAATGTTGCTTACAGTGCGCAATCACTTCCTGCTCGGTTAACGACGGGTCTTTTTTCACCACAAAGACTTTCACTGTCTCACCAGTCGCATCATTAGGTACACCTACAGCCGCGACTTCCAGCACCTTTTCGCTCATTGCGACGACTTCTTCAATTTCATTCGGGAACACGTTAAAGCCTGATACCAGAATCATATCTTTCTTGCGATCCACGATATAAAAGAAGCCATCGGCGTCCATAGTGGCGATATCACCGGTATATAACCAGCCGTCTTTAATCGTTTTTGCTGTTTCTTCCGGCCGATTCAGATAGCCCAACATCACCTGTGGCCCTTGTACAATCATCTCACCGGCTTCACCCTGAGGTACATCGTTGCCGTTCTCATCTACCAAGCGGATATCGGTCGAGGGTGCCGGCAAGCCGATGCTGCCATTAAAGTCGTCCAGATCAAAGGGGCTTAAGGTTACCAGAGGACAACACTCTGTCAGGCCATAACCTTCCAGCAATCGGGTTTTGGTGACTTTTTTCCAACGCTCTGCTACCGGTCTTTGTACTGCCATACCACCGCCTAACGATAGCTTAAGCCGGCTAAAATCCAGCTCAGCAAAGCCAGGAGTATTTAGCAGACCATTAAACAGGGTGTTTACCCCGGTAATGGCAGTAAAAGGAAACTTTGCCAGCTCTTTGACAAAGTTGGGCATATCTCGCGGGTTAGTGATCAGCAGGTTAGTGCCACCGTGCTTGAAGAAAACAAAGAAGTTAGCCGTCAGCGCAAAGATATGATACAGCGGTAAGGCGGTAACCACATTTTCTTTGCCTTCATCGAGAAATTTATCGAGAAAACCACTGGCCTGCTCCAGATTCGCCACCATATTGCGATGGGTTAACATAGCGCCTTTAGAAACACCGGTAGTGCCGCCGGTATATTGCAAAAAGGCAATATCAGCGCCAGTCATTACCGGTTTTTGCCAACTTAACGCTGCACCGCGTTGCAGTACCTGTTTAAAGGGGACAAATTTTTGCAGTTGATAGGCCGGGATCAGTTTTTTCAGGTGTTTTACCACCAGATTGACCAGGGTGCCTTTAACAGCGCCCAGCATATCGCCCATCTTTGTTAGGATAACGTGCTCAACCTGGATGTTCTTTTCCACTGCCATCAGGGTATGAGCAAAGTTTTCAACGATAACGATGGCGCGGGCTTTGGAATCAGTTAACTGATGCTGTAGCTCGCGTGGTGTGTAAAGCGGATTGACGTTCACCACGCTGCAACCGGCACGCAGCACACCCATTAATGCCACCGGGTATTGCAACAGGTTGGGCATCATAATGGCCACTGCATCGCCTTTCTTCAACCCGAGTTCGTGTTGCAGATAGGCCGCAAACGCCTGGCTTTGCCGATCCAGTTCACGATAGGTGATGCTCTTGCCCATATTGACAAAGGCAACTTTGTCAGCGAATTTGGCAATGCTCTGCTCAAAAATATCTAGCAAGGATGAATAATGATCGGCATTAATTTCCGCCGGTACACCTGAGGGGTAACGCTTTAACCAGACTCTATCCACCGTCTACTCCTTAATGATTGTTATACCGTGCCTGCCTGGAGCCTGACTGAACTGGACATCCGGCGACTTTCTTGTTGTACAGCTTTGGAGCTTTTACTCTAGCTTAATCATCCCATAAAAGCCGGCAACACACAATCCGCGGCCTGCTTCTGGCTATTCCGGCTTAATAAATTTCAGCGTCATACGATCACTTTCACCAATACTCAAATAGTAATCGCGTCGCTCTAGTCCAAGGGCCAGGGTTGGCGGCAGAGTATAAACCCCTTTCGGATGGTCTTTGGTATCACGCGGATTGGCATTAATCTCGCTGCTAGCCACCAATTGAAATCCAACCCGCTCAGCCACAGCTATTAAATAGGCTTCGTCGGTATAACCCTCGCTGGCGACACTGGTTAGCTCAGTAACTTTAGCCGCTCGGTGCTCCACCATTCCCAAAATACCACCTGGTTTTAACACCCGGTACAATTGCTCCAGGGTCGCCAATAAGTGCCCTTGCTGGTTCCAGATATGCACATTACGAAAACTTAATACCATATCAAATTGCGCATCCGCTGGTTTGGGCAGCAGCTGCGGCGGATCCAACACAATACGGCGCACAGGCCCGAAATGTTCGCTTTGTTCGTCGATCCGTTGTTCCAGTCTGCTGCTGAGTCTGGCCCAGAACTGCATCTTGGCATCTGCTCTGTTACCCAGATCTTGGCGAAAGGTTGCAATCGTAAGTTGCCCCTGCTCTTTCACAAAGGGCGCCAGGATCTCGGTATACCAACCGCGCACAGGCCACAGCTCTAGTACCGACATTTGTGGCTCAATACCAAAAAACAGTAACGTCTCTACCGGATTACGATACTGATTGCGATGCAGATTGGCCGCACCACGTGCCGGATCTTCTGCCAGTTCAGTTAAACGGGCTCGCCATGGCTCAGCCTGAACCACTGTTGTGGCGGCCAACAGACAGCAAGCGGTGAGGATGCTTGTTATTATTTTTTTCATCACTACAACCTTTATAAGATGTCAGTGAGTCTGCACTGCAGACCAGCTGAATTTAAGATAGCGTTGCTTTTGCCTAAAAGTCCAGCAAAACACGGTTTTTTGCCACTTGACCGCAAGGCGCTTGGTTCATTAGCTTGGATCTCTTACACTGTTGCAGGTTCCCTCTCCGTTTGCAAAAAAGGTTATCTAATGCGTTTTCGTTTGCTGTTATCTGTAAGTTGTTTCCTGGCCTTACCCGCTGTCGCTGCCCCGAAAAATATAATTTATATGATTGGTGACGGTATGGGCCCGGCTTATTTAACCGCCTATCGTTATTACCTGAATCAGGGCGAGCGGCCGGTGCAGCAGACGATCTTTGATCAATTACTGGTTGGTGCCTCCAGTACCTATCCTGACGATGACACCCTGGTTACCGACTCTGCCGCAGGTGCCACCGCGCTGGCTACCGGTGTAAAAAGCTTTAACGGCGCTATTTCGGTAAACCGCCAGCATATTCCGATTGGCACCATGATGCAGCTGGCCAAGCGCTTAGGCAAAGCCAATGGAATCGTTGCCAGTTCGCAGGTAAACCATGCAACACCAGCGGCCTTTGTCGCCCATAACGTACATCGTCGTAATTACGAAGCGATTGCTGATATGTATCTGGATTACCGGATTAATGGCCAGCCAGTGGCAGATGTAATTCTAGGTGGCGGTACCTCGTACTTTATTCGTGATGACCGCAATCTGGTCGCTGAATTTAAACAGCAGGGCTATCAGTACGCCGGTAGCTGGCAGGATCTGAACCAGCTGACCGCTAAGCCAGCTCTGGCGCTACTCGATAAAGTCGGCTTACCTGCGGCGTTAAACAGCGAGCACCCCGCACAGCTGGCGACCTTAACTGAAAAAGCCTTACAGCTATTAAGCCCGGCCGAGAAAGGCTTTGTATTAATGGTTGAAGGCAGCCAAATCGATTGGTGTGGTCATGATAATGATATTGCTTGTGCCATGGCCGAAATGCATGATTTTGCCAAGGCAGTAGCCGTGGCAAAAGCCTATGTTGATGCCAACCCTGATACCTTGCTGGTGATTACTGCCGACCATGAAACCGGCGGTATGTCCTTAGGTTCGGATGGCAAATATCTGTGGTTACCCGAGGTGGTACGTGGTGTTAAAGCCACTGGCAGGCGAATTGCTGACGAAATGAATGCTGCAGACAGCGAACAGGCAGCGCTGGCACGTTGGCAAGCCTTGACCGGTATTAATATTACCGATGCAGAACAACAGCAGTTGCTGGCCGCCCGCGGTAAAGAGCAAAAAGACTTACGTGACGTCGCTGTCAGACTGGTAGCCAAGTATTCCTATACCGGCTGGACCACCGGCGGTCACACCGGCGCCGATGTGCCGGTAATGGCCTATGGTAAATACAGCGGTGCTTTCCGCGGCTTTATGGATAATACCGATATCGCCAAACAGCTGATTCGCTATATCAGTACCAATCAAACCCCTAAAACCAGCGAGTAAGCTTTACTCGCCGGCGATCAGCTGCGCCCGTAATTCGGGCGCGCTGGTATTTTGGTGGAGCCAGATATTAAAAAATGCCGGCCCAAATTCTGGATCTGCCAATACGCCGGTACTCGCTCCATTCATATAGAACTCAACGCCGTTATCTGCCAGCAATACCGCTGCCAAACGGTCACCTTTATTGACATCCCGCCATAAGCTTTTTAACTGCTCGGCCCACTGTTGCTGTTGCTCAGCACTACTTTGGCCTAGCTTTTTCCACTCATCAACGGTGGCTTTAATAAACTGATCGCGGCTGATTTTGCGCTTATAGGTGAGCTCCAGTAACAAGGGACTACTTTGCTGATAATCGACAAAACGGCCATCGGCAGTCGCCAGCCGCGCGTCGTATAGCTGCCAGAATAAGTAGCGATAGCTACCCTCGCCCACTGTAGTGAGATCCGGTAAGGCTGCAGCCGGCATTGCCAGTCCCAGCAATAATGCAAGTGCTGATACTCTAAACATAAAACCTCCTGCTTTGACCATAAAGGACGGCCAGGCCGCCCCAAATCAGTGCTAATACCCCATAAGAAACGTAGCCCGCCGGGAAGCTGAGCACACCGCCGCTTAAGGCTGCCCCGCCGATATAAGATAAAGGCCCGCCCGTAGCGCCTAAAACAAAAGCTAACCAGGGTTTTTGTAGAAAATCGGCTAACAGTTCCACCACTGCCAGTGCAAAAACCCCCCATAGCAACCAGAACCACAGTGGCAAGCTGTCGCGCAGGGAAAAACTTAAAATATCCAGCTGGATCAATGCTGAGTCAATCGCGATACCCAGAAGCGCAATAATCAAAACAGCCAGCCGTCGCCGCGTGCCAACAAGACGCCACGAACCATAAAGCAGGTACGCTAGCACTGGCCAGAATGCCAGCTGCTGGAAATACACCAGCAAAAACCAGCACAACTCAAAGCCGATAATGGCCCGCCAGTTAAGCTTAGACACGGCGGCACTCATTGTTGTTTCATCCGGTTCGCCAATTTAATCCGCAGGCCATAAGGCAAAGCACTTAACAGCTTGAGCATCAGGCTTAAACGTCTCGGGAAACGTAGCCGCGGTTTGCCCGCTGCTATACCAGAGTAGATGCGCTCTGCAGCCTGCGCAACTGGCATTAAAAACGGCATCGCAAAGTCATTTTTTTGGGTAAGTGGCGTATCGATAAAGCCCGGTTCAATCAGGCAAACCTTAATTCCGGTATCATGCAAATCTACCCTTAAGCTGTCAGCGAAATAGCTAATAGCGGCTTTGCTGGCGCCATAAGCTTCAGCCCGTGTAAAGGGGAAGAAATGCGCCATCGAACTGACGATGGCTAGGGTACTGCCGGCGCTAAGCCGAGGTAGCGCGCCTTTTACCGCCCGCACCACAGCCAGCACATTGAGCTCAAAAGTCCGCTCAAAAGCGCTGATATCAAGGTTAGTCGCCTCTACATATTCGCAGTTACCGGCGTTAAGCAGCACCACATCGAAACGCAGCTCAGCCGGCAGCTTCGCAAACCAGCTGGTTAGGGCTGCGCTATCGGTGAGATCCAAACTTACCGGCACAATCTGCTGCGGCACCTCGGCTGAAAGTTCTGCTAACTTATCTGCCGAGCGCGCCACCGCATATACCGTCCAGCCGTTACGGGCGTAATGCAGTGCAGTTTCGCGGCCAATGCCAGAGCTGGCGCCGGTAATTAAAATCGTTGAGGTCATAAATACTCCATTGCTGTCGGAGCTTATACGTAAAGTATAGCGAACAGTTCAGTGGGGCTTTAACGCAAAACAATTGAAAATAGCCAGGCTGCTTGTCATTTACACACTTCAAGGCTATATTCATTATTGTCATTTATGAATATTAGAGGCCTTGTATGGCAACGACAAGTCTGAGTTTGGGCGAGCATTGGGAAACCTTTATCAGGAAGGAAATTGCAACCGGTCGCTACGGTTCGGCCAGTGAAGTGGTGCGTGATGCATTGAGAACGCTTGAAGAACGTAAGGCGAAACTTGAAGCCTTGCGTATACATTTAGCTCAGGGTGCCTTGCAAGCCAGAGAGGGACTGTTTGTTGAGGACTTTAGCGTCGACCAGCTAATTTCGGATTAGTGGCCGTTTTATTGATGTAATCGGCGTACCACATCAAGAAATGGATATTGATGGCTTTTTCAAAAATTAGCCAGAAGACAAAAGTTAGGCGTAGAGGTCAACACCCAGCATCGCCTGTACTTCACTGCGACGCTGTTCATTTTGCAGGCTTTGATAAGCGGCTATCGCCCGTTCATTACGGGGTTCGCTGCTATCGCGAAAGTTTTGCCGATTGCGCTCAGCCTCACGTTCATTATCCAAACGCTCAATCACTGCCCGCTCCACGCGGATCCCTGCCGCTTGCTGCGTGCTTTGCGCCTCTGCAGCTTGGCGCTCAGGCGTAGTTTGCCGCACCGGTTGCGGACGATTCGTCGCCGGGTTTAGCAAACTGCTGGCATTGATATTATTGCTGGCGTTAATGCTCATATAAGCCGCTAACTAGAAGAATTGCGCTAATTATAGACAAGGAACCGCGAAAGTTACCACTAATATTTATCCACAGCACTATTGTTGCTCACGTGGCACCGGTAGGACCTCGGAGGTCCGTCCGGTACCGGAGTGCTGTGGATAAGAGTGCTGTGGATAAGTTAGCGGCCGGGGAGTTTTTGCCAGGTGACTTCATCACGTACGTAGACCGGCTCGGCCTGCTCGGCGCTGACAAATAACTGTTGCTGCCAGGCTCGGCTGGCAAAAGGCAACATAAACTGCGCTGACGGGTACAGAATCGAATCAGCAATCAGCGCTGGCGCCAGCTGCTGTAGTGCCTGCGGATAAGTTTGCCAACCGGTGCCAACACCCAACACCTGTGAAGTAAAAGACAGTGAGGTCAAAACCTCAGGTAAAGCGGCCGGCTTAGCCGCAATTTCCGGCGTTATCGCTTGCATTAAACCCGCTTCATCTAACGCATAAGCTGCGATATAAACTTCGGCCATTCTGGCATCAATAGCGGCAATCACCTCTGTGGCGTTTTGCTGCACTGCTGCCGCCTGTGCCATCGCCGCCAGGGTTGACACCCCGAATACCGGCAAATCTGCGCCAAAAGCCAGGCCCTGGGCGACGGACACGCCAATCCTGACGCCAGTAAAACTGCCGGGGCCACGACCAAAGATAATACCGTCTAACTGATAAAGGCTGACGCCAGCATCACTTAACAGCTGCTGTAGCATAGGTAAAATGCGTTTGCTGTGTTGCTGCGGGCAAACTTCATCCAGCGCTAAGATCTGGCCATCCAGAGCTAAAGCGACCGAGCAGGCTTCGGTAGAGGTATCCAGGGCTAAAAACTTCATCATTTATCCTGTTGCATAGCATGTAAAAACTGACAGGCCTCAGCCAGATCGCGACTACGGCGCATCGGTGGCAGGCTCTTTAAAAACGTAGCGCCATAGGGCTTAGTCACCAGCCGGTTATCACAGATCACCAGCACACCGCGGTCGCTGACATCGCGAATTAGCCGCCCTACGCCCTGCTTTAACGTAATCACCGCCTGGGGTAACTGTACCTCGGCGAACGGATCTTTGCCGCGCATTGTACAGTCTTCACTGCGTGCCTGCAGCAAGGGATCGTCCGGCGAAGCGAAGGGCAGCTTGTCGATAATGACGCAGCTTAAGGTATCGCCCCGTACATCCACCCCTTCCCAGAAACTGCCGGTGCCCAATAACACCGCATTTTCCAGCTGCACAAACTGCTCTAATAGCAAACGTTTACCGGTACTGCCCTGAACCAGCACCGGCTGGCGGATCTGCTCCGGCAAGGCGCCAGCCATCCATTGCAGCATACGATGGCTGGTAAACAGAAAGAAACAGCGGCCGTTATTCGCCTGGATCAGCTGAATCGCTAAACTGAGCAAAGCATGCGCCATCGCCGGCTCATGTGGCTCGGGTAAAAACCTTGGCACACAGAGCAGTGCCTGCTGCGCATAGTCAAAAGGGCTTTCCAGCAACAGTGTACGAGCACCGTCTAGGCCCATTTGCTGTTGATAATGGGCAAAGCCCTCATCTACTGACAACGTGGCCGAGGTAAAGATCCAACTGCGTTCAGCGGCAAATACCAGTTTTTGAAATTTATCGGCAATACTCAGCGGCGTTAAATGCAGCGTCACATGCAAGCGGCTGGTTTCAAACCACAGACTGACGCCGCTTTGTTCGGTTTGCAGCAACTTCGGTAACTGGCTTTTTAGCTGTGCCAGTCGCTCATAGCAGTTATCCAGCGCCTGACTGCGCCCGAGACTGCTTTTTACAATCTGATACAGCATCTCCAGCGCATCATTAATGCGGATCACTGCCGTTTGCATGCTAGTTTGCTGATAGGCCTGCCGCCAGTTGCCGCGCGCCGGATCGGCGGCAAACTGCAACCGCCAGTCGCGGGTCAGGCTGGAGAGTTTATCGGCGGCTTTACTCAGCTGGATCAGATCTTTCAGTTCAGTTTTGCCGATTTGCTCTAAGTCTTTACACAGATCCAGCAACACCCGGCTGGAGAAATGCTCACCAAAATAATCGCTGGCGATATCCGGGATCTGATGCGCTTCGTCGAAGATCACCACTTCCATGTCAGGTAACAGTTCACCAAAGCCGGTATCTTTTAGCGCCAGATCGGCAAAAAATAAATGATGATTGACTACTACCAGATCAGCTGCCTGTGCCTCTTTACGCGCCTTTAGCAGATGGCAGTCTTCATACACCGGGCAGTCTTTTCCCAGGCAGTTATCGGTGGTACTGGTGACATAAGGCAGCGCCCGCGAGTCTTCGGCGATATAACTGAGCTCACCGATATCACCGCTTTGCGTTTCCGCGGCCCATTTTTTGATCAGGCTTAGGTCATTAATCAGCTCAGGATCAGCACTAGGGATATGTTGATAATGCTGCTCTAAGCGAAACAGACATAAATAATTTGACCGCCCTTTTAACAGCGCAGTCTTTACCGGCAGGGCCAGCGCCTGTAATACCGTTGGCAGATCACGAAAGTACAGCTGCTCCTGCAGGTTTTTGGTGCCGGTTGATAAAATCACCTTTTTACCGGACAGCAGTGCCGGCACCAGATAGGCGTAAGTTTTACCGGTACCGGTACCCGCTTCCACCACCAAAACACCATTGGCCGAGATACTTTCTGCTACGGCCTGTGCCATCTCCAGCTGCGCCGCACGCGGCTTAAAGCCCGGGATCTGTTTTGCCAGGGTGCCCTGTTCGGCAAAGGCATGTTTGACCTTAGCCGACATCAGTACCTCGGGTAACGGCATCACAAAAACGCAGCACAGCAGCTCCAGAATAGTAATAAGGCTTCAACCAGACGAAGAAAGAAGCAAAATACAAAGCAATTGCCGGCTATTATGCCTTGTCAGCGCCGAAAATCAGATAAAAATATCTACATGGCCATCTTTATCGACGTGCTGCTCTTCCTCTGGCGTGGTGTAGGGTGCTGGCGGAAAGTCATCTGACTGCGCTTTTTTGGCAAAGCGGCGCAGAATTAAAAACTTTTGCTCATTGCGTTTTAGCGGCTCCAGCCGGGCTTCTTTAAACACAGGCAGCACCTGCCGTGGATCCTGTTCGACAGGGGTTCCCGGGGTGCGTTGAATAAAGGGCATAAAAACGTCCATCATTCCTCCTGCCTGTGTTAAAAACGTGGCCGCCGTAAAGCGTTAAGTTGCAATACCATACTGTTATCGACTGCATTAGCCTAAACTTTAATCAGCAATATTGCCTATACAACCTGACCACAAAACAGGCAATTAGTTGCCAGTCTTGAACTTTAAACACTGATAAACTTTAATGCGAAACAAGCCGAAAAAATACAAAGCACTGATTAATAAACAAATTAAAAAACATTGCCGTATTTGCCACTGAAAATAATAGTTGCAACCAAGGCTTGCCAGGAGTAACTTGTATAGCATCTAACGTACAGGATTAACCCATGACACTGTTCACTGTATCACTGCACCATCATCATAGCACCTAGCCTTCCGGCTTAGGCGGAGGGCTATTGCTAAGGCCTCCGGTGGATACTGTCATATCAAACCCCGCAGGCCAGTGCCACGGGGTTTTTTGTTTTCAGGTTTTTTATTTTTCGACTATCAGGAGTGACGTATGAGTCCGGCCATTGAAAGTAAACGTTTACGTATCGCGATGCAAAAATCCGGGCGGCTGTCCGTGGACTCGCAAGCACTGCTTAGTAGCTGTGGCTTAAAAATTAACCTACGTGAACAGCGCCTAATTGCCCATGTCGAAAATATGCCGATTGATATTCTGCGGGTACGGGATGACGATATTCCGGGTTTAGTGATGGATGGCGTCTGTGATCTGGGCATTATCGGCGAAAACGTGCTGGAAGAAGTATCACTACAGCGCCAGTTAGATCAGGAAAACTTCGACTATGAGGTGCTGGCGCGACTGGATTTCGGCGGCTGCCGCTTATCAATTGCGGTACCGCAAGAGGAAAACTACCAGGGTGTACAAAGCCTCGATGGCAAAACGATTGCCACTACTTACCCGCGCTTACTGGCACGCTTTTTAAAACAACAAGGCGTCAATGCCCGCATCGTGATGCTCACCGGCTCAGTAGAAGTGGCACCGCGTGCTGGCCTGGCCGATGCGATCTGTGACCTGGTCTCTACCGGCGCCACGCTGGAAGCCAATGGTTTAAAAGAGGCCGAAGTGATTTACCGCAGCAAAGCGGTATTGATTCAGCGCAAAGGTCTGACAGATGCCGGTCAGCTAAAACTGATTAGAAAACTGATGCCACGCATTCAGGGCGTGATGCAGGCAAATGAAAGCAAGTACATTATGCTGCACGCACCACGCTCCCGCTTAGATGAAGTGATTGCACTGTTACCTGGCGCCGAAAACCCAACACTGTTACCGCTGGCGGGGAATAACGATGTGGTCGCCATTCACGTGGTCAGTAGCGAAACCCTGTTCTGGGAAACCATGGAGCAGTTAAAAGCGCTTGGCGCCAGCTCTATTCTGGTGCTGCCGATTGAGAAGATGATGGAGTAACATCATGCAGCGTATCGATTGGGCCACGTTAGACTCTTCTGCACAGCAACAGGCATTAGCCCGCCCGGCGCTGCCGGATGCCGCAACCCTGGCACCCCAGGTGCGCGAGATTATTGCTAAGGTAAAAAGCGAAGGTGATGCCGCCTTAAGGGCTTTCAGTGCCAGCTTTGACAAACTGGATAATAACCCGCTTAAGCTCAGTCTCGATGAACAACAACGGCTGTTAAGTCTGCTAAGTCAGGAGCGCAAAGCCGCGATTGAACTGGCCTACGACAATATCCGCAAGTTTCACGCCGCCCAGCTGCCGCGCGATATCGAAGTTGAAACCAGCGCTGGCGTGATTTGTGAGCTAAAGAATCAGCCGATCCAAAGTGTTGGCCTCTATATTCCTGGCGGCAGCGCGCCGCTACCTTCCACGGTACTGATGCTTGGTGTACCGGCACAATTAGCGGCTTGCCCGCGTGCGGTGCTGGTCACTCCGCCGGGCAAACCGGCCGCGACGGATATCGCACCAGAAATTATCTATGCCGCTAACCTCTGTGGTATTACCGAGATCTATACTATTGGCGGCGCCCAGGCGATCGCCGCGCTGGCCTATGGCACTGAGACCATTGCCAAGGTCGATAAAATCTATGGCCCCGGTAATCGTTATGTCACCGAAGCCAAGCAGCAGGTAAGTCAGGATCCGCGTGGTGCAATGATTGATATGCCTGCCGGCCCGTCTGAAGTGCTGGTGCTGGCCGATGCGCTGGCCAATCCGGCCTTTATTGCCGCCGACTTGTTATCGCAGGCCGAACATGGCCCGGATTCACAGGTCATTTTAGTTAGCGAAAGCCAGAGCCTGATCGATCAGGTTGAGTTGCAGCTCTCAGCACAGCTGGCGGCCTTACCACGTAAAGAGATTGCCGCCAAGGCACTGGCGCACAGCCGCGCTATTTTAACGCCGGATCAGGCCACGGCAGTGGCCGTGACCAATGCCTATGCGCCGGAGCACTTAATTGTGCAAACCGCCAATGCCGAAGCCTTAACCGCGCAATTTACCAGCGCCGCCAGCATCTTTGTTGGTCAGTGGACGCCGGAGTCGGCCGGTGACTATGCCAGCGGCACCAACCATGTGCTGCCAACCTATGGCTATAGCCGTACCGTGTCGAGTTTGTCGCTAAGTGATTTTTTCCGCCGCTACACAGTGCAGCGCTTGTCGGCAACCGGCATGCGCAATATTGGCCCGGCGATTGTTACGCTGGCCGAGGCAGAGAGCTTAGAAGCGCACGCCAATGCCGTGCGGCTGCGCTTAGCAGCCCTAGAAAGCGCAGTACAAGAACAGAATTAAGGCAGAGCAGCATGATGAGCACAGCAAATACTATCAATAGCACTAACAATAGCAAAAACAGCAAAAATAACAGCGTCAGCGATCTGGCCCGGAAACTGGTACAGGACTTAGTGCCTTATGCCTCAGCCCGCAGCAGCATGAGTGGCGGTGCGGTTTGGCTTAATGCCAATGAAAATGCGCTGGCTCCGGCCTATCAGCTGGATGGCACTTTTAACCGTTATCCGTCCTGTCAGCCCAAAGCCGTCATTGATGCCTATGCCGCCTATGCCGGTGTCGCGCCAGAGCAGGTACTGGTCAGCCGGGGTGCCGATGAAGGTATTGAGCTGCTGATCCGCAGCTTTTGTGAACCCAAACAAGATAGCATTACCATTTGTCCACCCACTTATGGCATGTATGCCATCAGCGCCGAGAGTAACCAGACCGCCGTCAACAAGGTATTACTGGTTAATAACGAGCAGCTGGATCTGGCCGGTATCTTTGCCACCACGCCTAAGCTGGTATTTATCTGTAGCCCGAATAACCCGACCGGCGACCTGATCCCGCGCGAGCAAATTATCGCTGTGCTGGAACAGTTTCAGGGGAAGGCGCTGGTTGTCGTCGATGAAGCCTATATTGAATTTGCGCCCAGTGCGTCTGTGGTGCCACTCTTAAGCCGTTACCCGCATTTGGTGATACTGCGTACCCTGTCCAAAGCCTTTGGCCTGGCCGGGTTACGCTGTGGCTTTACCCTGGCCGCCCCTGAGGTAATTAACGCCCTGAAAAAGCTGATCGCGCCTTATCCTATCGCCGAGCCGGTTGCGCAAATCGCCGCTCAGGCTTTAGCACCGGCAGGTATTGCACAAATGCAGCAAAGCGTGGCGACCATTACTCAGCTGCGCCAGGAGTTTTGCCAGTTTGCCCAAGGCTTAGAGGGGGTACAAAAAGTCTGGCCCAGCAATGCCAACTATGTGCTGTTGCAGGTAGCCGATGCCGCGGCCTGCGTCGCCGCGTTAATTAACGAGGATATCCTGATCCGCAATCAATCCTCACAGCTGGGTTTAAGCCAGGTGGTGCGGGTATCTATTGGCAACCCGGATGAAATGCAGCGCCTTAAGCAGGCAATGCTTAACTATTTTTCAGTGAATAAGAGAGTAAGCGCATGAGTGGCCAACCTATTTTATTTATCGACCGCGATGGCACCATGGTGGAAGAGCCGCCAATTGATAAGCAACTGGATAGTCTGGAAAAACTGGCTTATGAGCCAGGTCTGGTGCCGGCCTTGTTAAAATTACAGGCGGCCGGTTATCGGCTGGTGATGGTGACCAATCAGGATGGTCTGGGTACCAGCAGCTTTCCGCGCGACACCTTCGATGCGCCGCACAATAAGATGATGCAGCTGTTAACCTCGCAAGGGATCCAGTTTGACGATGTGCTGATTTGCCCGCACTTTGACAGCGATAACTGCAGTTGCCGCAAGCCGAAACTTGGCCTGGTAAAAGACTACTTGCAGCAAGGCAAAATCGACTTTACCAATTCCTTCGTTATTGGCGATCGGCTGACCGATGTGCAGCTGGCCGAAAATATGGGGCTACCGTCTTTTCAATATAACCGCGAGTCTTTGGGCTGGGCCGACATTACCAAACAGATTTTAGGCCGTGGCCGCAAAGCTGAGGTAAGCCGGGTAACGCGCGAAACCGATATCAACGTTAAGGTTGATTTGGATAACAGCGGCAACAACAGCTTTAACACCGGCGTGGGCTTTTTTGACCATATGCTGGAGCAAATTGCCACTCATGGCGGCTTTTCGTTGCAGGTTGCGGTAAAAGGCGATTTGCATATTGATGATCACCACAGCGTGGAAGATACCGCCCTGGCGCTGGGTCAGGCATTAAAGCAAGCGCTGGGCAATAAGCGTGGCATTAACCGTTTTGGCTTTGTGCTGCCAATGGACGAGTGCCGGGCCGAATGCGTAATGGATTTATCGGGCCGGCCGCTGTTTGTCTTTAACGCCGAACTGGGCGAAGGCAGTGTTGGTGGTTTGAACCTTGAGATGGTACCGCACTTTTTCCGCTCACTGAGCGATGCGATGGCGATGTCGCTGCACCTGAGCATAACCCCGGGCAATAAACATCATATGGTGGAAGGGTTATTTAAAGCCTTTGGCCGCGCCCTGCGTCAGGCCATTACCGTTAGCGGTGAAGCACTGCCAAGCTCAAAAGGAGTGCTGTAATGGCCAAGCTGGTTATTGTCGACACCGGCTGTGCCAATATCAGCTCGGTGTATTTTGCGGTAAAACGGTTAGGCGTAGAGCCGGTGATCAGCGCTGACGCTGCAATCATCAAACAAGCTAAACGGGTAATTTTACCCGGCGTCGGCACCGCTAAAGCGGCGATGCATAATCTAGCTGAGCGTGATTTAATCAGCACCTTACAAGGCCTACAACAGCCGGTTCTGGGTATTTGTCTGGGCATGCAAATGCTGACCGCCCATAGTATGGAAGGCGATGTGGCTTGTTTGGGGTTAATTCCGGGCGAAGTGGCACCGCTCAACGCCGCCGGTTTACGCTTACCGCATATGGGCTGGAATACCTTGCATAGCATTAGCCAGCATCCGCTGTTAAAGGGCTTTACTGCGCAAGATTATCTGTATTTTGTGCACAGCTTCGCGGTGGTTCCCAGCCAATACAGCTTAGCACAGTGCCACTATGGCTCTGACTTTGCTGCGGTAATTGGTAAAGATAATGTCGCCGGCGCCCAGTTTCACCCGGAGCGTTCAGGCAAAGTCGGGGCGCGTTTATTACAAAACTTTTTGGAGT
Organism: Alishewanella sp. HH-ZS; assembly: GCF_001704375.1. Taxonomy (NCBI): domain Bacteria; kingdom Pseudomonadati; phylum Pseudomonadota; class Gammaproteobacteria; order Alteromonadales; family Alteromonadaceae; genus Alishewanella; species Alishewanella sp. HH-ZS. Next base: position 18,886 of record NZ_LZEJ01000036.1, read on the forward strand.
GGCAGCTGTGATTATTCCGGCAATAGATCTTATTGATGGCAAGGTCGTCCGCCTGTATCAGGGCGCTTATGATAAAACCACTGAGTACGAATTTAGCCCCATTAGCCTGCGCGACAGCTACGCCGCAGCCGGCTCGCCGCTGTTACATATAGTGGATCTATCCGGTGCCAAAGATGCCAGCAAACGTCAGCTTGGCTTGTTAACTGAATTGATGAGCGACTCGCCGCTGCAAATTCAGGTCGGCGGCGGTGTGCGTACTGAGCAGGACGTAAAAGACTTACTGGCTGCCGGTGCCAGCCGCGTCGTGATTGGTAGCTTAGCCATTCGTGAACCGGCACTGGTGCAAAGCTGGATCAAAACCTACGGCGGTGAACGGATCGTGCTGGCGCTGGATGTCGCCATTAATGCCAAAGGCGAAAAAACCCTGCCCAGCCATGGCTGGATTGAAGAGTCCGGTGTCACCCTGGAACAGGTATTAGATGGCTATATCGCGGCCGGCGCTAAACATGTGCTGTGCACCGATATTAGCAAAGACGGTACCTTAAGTGGCTCTAATGTCGCCTTGTATCGTGAGCTGTGCAGCAAGTACCCGCAACTGGCCTGGCAGGCATCAGGCGGTATTGGCGCGCTTAGTGATATCCAGGCGCTGATTGGCTCCGGTGTGGCCGGCGTGATTTTAGGCCGCTCGCTGTTGGAAGGTAAATTTACGCTTGAGGAGGCGATCGCATGCTGGCAAAACGGTTAATTCCCTGTTTAGATGTGCGCGATGGCAAGGTGGTCAAAGGCGTACAATTTCGTAACCATGAAATTATCGGCGATATCGTGCCGCTGGCGCAGCGCTATGCCGAAGCCGGTGCCGATGAGCTGGTGTTTTATGATATTACCGCCTCCAGTGATGGCCGGGTGGTCGATAAAAGCTGGGTCCGGCGCATAGCCGAGGTCATTGATATCCCGTTTTGCGTCGCAGGCGGTATTAAGTCGGTTGCCGATGCCGGCAAAATTCTGGAAATGGGCGCCGATAAGGTGTCGATTAATAGCCCGGCCCTGGCCAACCCACAGCTGATTGCCGAGCTGAATGCGACCTTTGGCCAGCAATGCGTGGTGGTCGGTATCGACAGCTTTTTTGATGTCGCCTCCGGCCAGTATCAGGTGTATCAGTTTACTGGTGATGAGAGCCGCACCCAAAAAACTCAGTGGCTGACCCGTGATTGGGTCGCCGAGGTACAGCGTTTAGGTGCCGGTGAAATTGTGCTGAACTGTATGAACCAGGACGGCGTGCGCCAAGGTTATGATTTAGCACAGCTAAAAAGTATCCGCGATATCTGCCGGGTACCGCTGATTGCCAGTGGTGGCGCCGGTACTATGCAGCATTTTACCGAGGTGTTTAGCACCGCAGATGTCGATGGCGCCCTGGCGGCCAGTGTGTTTCATAAAGGCATTATTCAGATCAGCGAGCTAAAAGCGAAGTTAATTGCGGATGGGATTAGTATTCGGCCTTAGTAGTAAAGTCATGTGCTTCGAACACGCAAACACTGCGTACATTTTTTCTGTGACACGCCATGAACCATCCATGGGGCTCGATTCCGGCCATCCATGGCCTCCAACGGTCACAGAAAAAAGTACATCCGCGTTTGCTTTTTAAGGTGTAAACACAGATGTCGCAAGCAAAGTACTGACACTGCTAAGCAAAGCGTGTCCGGCATGGATGCCGGACAGGAGCCTACAAGGATGTATTCACGGCGTCTTTGCGTGTAGTGTCAGTGCGAAGCCAACACCCAACAAGCTTCTCGAGACGGAAAAATGAATCAACAACAAATCAGCCAGCTTAACTGGCCCGATAGCCAACTGTTACCGGCGATAGTGCAACATGCCATCTCCGGCAAGGTGCTAATGCAAGGCTATATGAATCCGGATGCGCTGCAGCATACGCTGCAAAGCGGCAATGTCACCTTCTTTAGCCGCAGCAAGCAGCGACTGTGGACCAAGGGCGAGAGCTCGGGTCACACCCTGCAGCTGGTCAGCATCGACAGCGATTGTGACAGTGACAGCCTGTTAGTACTGGCGCTGCCGCAAGGGCCAACCTGCCACGTTGGCACCGAAACCTGCTGGCATGATACTGATGCCAATAGCCCACAGCTGGCGTTTTTATATGACTTAGAACAAGTGATTAAAAGCCGTGAGGGTGCTGATCCGAAAAGCAGCTATACCGCCAGTTTATTTGCCAAAGGCGTGAAACGCATCGCGCAAAAAGTCGGTGAAGAAGGCGTCGAATCGGCACTTGCAGCGATGGCTGGTGATCGCGAAGAGCTGAAAAACGAAGCCGCTGATCTGCTGTTCCACCTGCTGGTACTGCTACGCAGCCAACAGCTGGAGCTGGCCGATGTGATTGCGATTTTAAAACAACGGCATCGCTAAGATGTCGGCCAACAGCAATCCCAGGCAGCGTAGAAAAATCAGCTGTTTTTCCGGCAAACTAACCAGTTTGTGCTATACCTTATACACTGTAGTCCATTGTCGGCAGTTACATGCTGCCGACAAGGTGCAACAGCATAGCTTAGGCAACAGGTAACTCCTGAAATGGCAAATGCTGACCATAGCAGCGGTTCTGATAGCCCCATTACCGATCCGCTGATTATAAAATGGAATCTCTCCTTACCTGGTCAACCAGAAGTATCCGGCTTATCGTTAGAAAAAACGCTGGATTTACATCGTTTACATACCGTGTTCCAGAATTTCCAGCAGGCGCTGGGCGTGACCATAGCGCTGATTGATTTACAGGGTAAGGTACTGGCCTCGTCAAACTGGCAGCAAGCCTGCCTGCATTTTCACCGGCAACAACCTGAGACCCTAAAAGGCTGTTTACAAAGCGATACCCAGCTGGCGACGCAACTACTAACCGAACAAAAACAAGCAATCTACCGCTGTCATAACGGCCTGACCGATTGTGCCGCACCGGTGCGGGTAAATGGCCGCTATCTGGCGAATATTTTTATTGGTCAGTTTTTTCAGGAAGCACCCGATCTAACCTATTTCCGACAACAGGCTAAAGCAAACCAGTTTGATGAAGACAGCTATCTGGCTGCGATTACGCAGCTGCCGATAATTCCGGCCGACAAGATCCCACCGATGCTGGCTTTGATCAGTTCAATGGCCGAGCAAATTTCCGAGCTCAGTTATAACCAGTTTCTCAGCCAGCAACTGCTGGATCAGGTTGAACAACAGGTTAAACGCCGTACCCTTGAGCTGCAAATGCAGAATCAAATCCTGAGCATGATTAGTCAGGGCGATCCGCTACAGCAGGTACTGCAAGAGTTAGTGCTACAAATTGAGCAGCAGTATCCACAGCTGTTGTGCTCTATCCTGCTGCTTGATCAACAAACCGGAGTGTTACGGCACGGCGCTGCACCTTCGTTACCTGAGGCCTACAATCAGGCGGTAGACGGGTTAAAGCCCGGCCCCTTTGCCGGCTCATGCGGCGCCGCGGCTTATAATGGCGAAATGCTGATCGCGGAGGATCTGCTAACTCATCCTAACTGGCAACAGTACCAACAGCTGGTCGCGCTGGCTGATGTGCGCTCCTGCTGGTCAATTCCAATAAAAACTGCCCATGGCCGGGTACTGGGTACCTTCGGTATTTATCAACGCCAGGTCGCCAGACCCGATGCGGAATTCACCCAAAAGATGCAAGCCTTTAGCAATCTGGCAGAGCTGGCGATCAGCCGCTCTTTGCTGGCAGAAAAGATCCGCCGTATGGCGTTTTATGATGAGTTGACGGGGCTGGCGAATCGCCGGCTATTGGATGAACGGATGCAGCAGGCGTTAGCGTTAAGTAAACGCAGCAACCGTTATGGCGCCCTGATGTTTCTGGATCTGAATAATTTTAAACCGGTGAACGATCTCTACGGCCATAAAACCGGTGATCTGCTGTTGCGGGCATTTGGCATAAGGTTACAAAGCCTGGTTAGGCAAACCGATACCGTGGCCCGCCTGGGTGGCGATGAATTTATTGTTTTATTGCCGGAATTACTCGCTGAATTTGCAGAAGCAAGAGAACAGGCACAGCAACTGGCAGAAAAAATTACTGAGCAACTGGCATTACCCTTCACCCTGACCGACCAAAGTAATACTTGTTACCAATGTACCTGCAGTATCGGCATGGTGTTGTTTCACGGTGAGCAGGATTTCGCTGACGAAATCCTGCGCCGGGCCGACAACGCCATGTACCAGGCTAAGCAGCAAAGCGGGCAGCAGCTTTGCTGGTATAGTGGCTAGAGCACCATCTAGGTCTCAAATTTGCTGCTTATGGTTTGCAATGACTGCGCCAGTGCCTGCAACTCAGCAGCGATACCATGCACATCCTGTTGAATGGCTTTCGAGCTACTGAAGGAACTGAGCATCTTCGCAGTATTAGCGACAATTTGCTCCGCAACCATGGTTTGCTCTTCGGTGGCTGCAGCGATCTGCGCGTTAAGTAAACTGATTTGCTGCACTTCACCGCTGATCTGCTCAATAGAGCTGCCTGCATCTGACGCCAACTCAGCCGAGTGAGCGGCATTCTTTACCGCTTGCTGCATAATACTTACCGCTTTACTGACATTTTGTGTCAGTTCGCCGACTACCTGCTGTACTTCAACCACTGACTGTGCCGTTTTACCCGACAGATTGCGAACTTCATCAGCAACCACCGAAAATCCACGTCCATGTTCACCGGCTCGTGCCGCCTCAATGGCTGCGTTCAATGCCAGCAGGTTGGTTTGGTCCGCTATGGCATTAATACTACTGAGGATCTGTGTCACATTTTTGGTTTTTTCCGCCAGTTCAGTAATTACACTCTGCGCCTGAGTAATCTCACTGGATAAACCACGGGAAAAATTGACCGCATTACTGGTTTTATCAAAACCCTGTTTCGCCAACTGACTGGCTTTTTCGGCCGAGTTAGCCGCCTCATTGGCTGATTGACTGATATCCTTCACCGACAATTGCAGTTCGGCCATACTCTGACTTACGGTTTCCGAATCAGCACTCTGCTCCGAGGTTCGTCCTTCTAATGCCTTCATGCCAGTCGATAAATGATCAGAGCTCTGCGTCAGAGGATCGATTGCCTGTGCCAGCTCATTAAAAGACGACTGCAGCATCTTGATAAAAATATTAAACTCCCGCGCTACCACTGCCAGCTCGTCATCGCCCTGCACCGGCAAACGGCTGGCTAAATTGCCCTTGCCACTGGCCAATTCTGCTAATGAGCTGCCTAAGGTTTTCGCTGACTGGCTAATGCGGTTGGCGATAAAGTGCCCGAGGCCAGCCGTGGTTACCAGTAAAACCCCGCCAAGCAATAAAATCACGGTCAGAGCTCGCTCGGAATTATCTGACACCGCATCAATAGCTTGCGCAAAACGCTGATCGGACTGCTGCTCAAATTGTGTTAACTCGGCATAGACTTTTTCATACAGTGCAGTTTTGCGACTGACCTGCTGCTGGATCTGCTCAAAATCGGCGTCACCATCAATAAATTGTTGCGCAATCGCCGAAGATAATTCGGCGTAGCTTTGGGCTTCCTGTTGCAGCTGCTGTAATGTCGTGCTGCGCTCTGGGTTCAGGTTTTGTAACCGGGTCAGCATATCGCTGATCCTTTGCTGATTTTGTTTGGCAGTGGCTAACAAATCCGGATCAGACAGCGTCACGGCCTGGGTAAAAAACTCATCCAATGAGACAAAACTGGTACGAGCCTGCGAAGATAGTTTGGCGGTCTCATACATAAAGTCACGCATATTGTGGGTCGTTGCATTATTTTTGCTGGTAAAAAACAAACTGACCGCTACAACTGTCGAAAAGGCGATCACTGCCAACCCTATTACCAGCCAGATTTTTGCCACTATGGATAAATTCTTCATCGGTACGACTCTTTAGTCCGGCGCCAATGGCGCCGGACGATCAGTTAGTTGATGGTTAGCGCAACTTTTACTGTATCAGATACACTGGCGGCACTGATATAGCCAATAGCCTGCGGATTACTGGCAACAAAATTAAGCACCTCCTGCTCACTCGCCAGCTCTGTCGGCGGTGTACCCTTGCCGGTAAAAACCAACTTAGACCAGTGCGCTTTTAACTGCGCCGAGGTACGGCCCACGCCCTTTTCGTCGAACTGAGCCCGAAGTGGCACAGTCTCCGCCAGATTAACGGCATTAAAGGCATTGGAGCGTCCGGTGTAAATCCGCACTAACTCTTCATTGGTCAGATTGGCGCTATTAGATGGATGCACGATCACCGCGATTTGCGCCAGTGCCGGCAAAGCAAAGACTGTTGCGGCAATTATTATCAGTTTTTTAATCATAACAACCTCTTAAAACACTAAATCAACACCAACAGCCACTACACCGGCGCGCTGACCCGTAGTGTCATTTTTCTCAGAAGAGTACTGTGCTTTGAAGGCTGCCGCCGGATGGAAATCATAGCGCAACCCCAGATTCCAGGTCTTGGCGTCGCGCTCCTGCGTACGCACTAATCCTTGCAGCGGTACCAATAACTGAGGCGGCAAAACACCTTGGTAAGGCAGATAAATCTGATCGCGGCTGTTGTTATCTTCAACTTCATACGAGAGGTACGGAGTGAAACTATTAAAGCGCTTCCCCACCGAGACATAGTAATTATTCTGATCGGCAATAAAGGTATCTTTCACCTTAACCTTGGTATATTCACTGACCAGGATCCAGTCGCCGTCATCATAGGTCAGTCCCAGTCCCAGAAAGCTGCCATCTTCCCGCTCAATATCCACACTTTTTACAATATCGTTGCGGCCAATACTGTTGAGCGTAGTAAACAGATTACCAATGGTAAAATTCGGCGCCAAACTCACTTGTTCGGCTGCAACCGTCACTTTACCGACTAAATAAGCCGCCCGGCCACTCAGATTACCCTGCGTCAATTCCCAGCTTAAACCGAGAATATTTTTTATTTCGGCATCGACCTCTACGCCACTGATGGTCGCCTTACCATCATAACCACCCGCTACTACCTGTAACGTTGACTCAACACTACCAAGCTGTGCAGTACGATAAAATGAAATCCCTTCGATATTGTCAAAACCCAGCCCGTAAACGCCCTGCGGCACCCGCAACCAGTCGTAGGCATAACCGACATCTTTAAAATCAGAGAATTTAAAAAACGGTGTACGTAAACGGCCGGCATTAATATGCATATTATCCGCCAGCTGATAGGTCAAAAACGCCCACTCAAAGCCAACATCAAAGTCTTTGCTACCACGGCCAACCAGCTGCCCCGTTATCGATAATTTCTCGCCCAGATCTGACTTTATCTGTAATGCGAATAAACTTTCATTTTTAAAATCAATATCTTTATCATAACCATATAAAGATTCATCACTACCGGTAGTCATCCCGGCTTTGATTGACGCAAAGCCATTGATGGTAACGTCTGCCCACACCGGGGCAGCAACACTGGCGGTCAGAATCGCGAGCGCAACAGCGGTTTTTTTCATAAAGACCTCATATAACGGGGCTAATACAATCGAAAGTACCGAAATAAAAAACTAAGCACTTGTCTTTTATTTACTTTTTCTAGTGTAGCTGAAAACCGCAGGCCAGCGAAAATAATGACGGATTTTTTGCACCGAAAGTTATCATATATCAAGCCAATCTAATGTTCGACATTCCGGTTCAGCAGACATTTTGTAACAGAAAATGTCTGTCCCTTGACAAGGCGCGCTGGCAGAGCGGAAGATGGCGTGCTTTTTCCTCATAACCATAAAGAATAATTCTATGAAAAAAACCTTACTGTTACTGGCAATGACCAGCAGCCTGGCCTTTGCTGATGAAGGCATGTGGATGCCACAACAATTGCCAGAAATTGCCGGCCAATTAAAAGCGGCTGGTCTGGAACTGGATCCGGCTAACCTGACCAAACTAACCGAATTCCCAATGGCTGCCATCGTCAGTCTGGGCGGTTGCTCAGCCTCTTTTGTCTCACCACAGGGTTTAGTTGCCACTAACCACCACTGTGTTTATAACAGCATTGCGCATAATTCCACCGCTGAAAATGACCTGCTGAAAAATGGCTTTTTAGCCAAAACCCTGGCCGACGAAGTGCCAGCGGCACCAGGTAGCCGGATCTTTGTCACCAAGGCCGTAGACAAGGTGACTGAGCGCGTTATCGATGCCAAGACCGCAAAATTAACCGGTAAAAAGCGGTTGGATGCGATTGAGGCGAATCAGAAAGCCATCGTTGCTGACTGTGAGCAAGATGCCGGTCACCGCTGCACCGTGGCAGCGTTTTATGGCTCGCTGGAATACTACCTGATTAAACAGCTGGAAATTAAAGATGTCCGTCTGGTGCATGCCCCGGCTGAAGGCGTCGGTAAATTCGGTGGCGATACCGATAACTGGATGTGGCCACGCCATACCGGCGATTATAGCTTCCTGCGCGCCTATGTCAGTCCGGATGGCAAGTCTGCCGACTTCCATAAAGATAACGTACCTTACACCCCAGACTTCCACCTGAAACTGGCTAAAGACGGCTTAAAAGAAGGCGATTTTGTGATGGCACTGGGCTATCCCGGCCGCACCAACCGCCACCGCTTACCGTCAGAAGTTGCCGACACCTTTGACTGGAGCTACCCCACTACGGTGCAGTATCTGGGTGAGTTGTTAGAGATTATCGGCCGTGAAACCGCCAATGATCGCGATGCGGCGCTGAAATATGCCAGTCGGGTCGCTGGTTTAAATAACGTGCTGAAAAATCGCCAGGGTATGCTGGATAGCTATGCACAAAGCGACTTTTTACAGCGTAAGCAGGCCGAACATCAGGCGCTAAAAAACTGGGTCAACGGTGATCGTGCCAACAAGCAAGCCTATGCCAAAGATTTAGCCGCCATCGAAAAGCTGTTAGAGCAACAGCAAACGGAAGGCCGCAGTAATTTCTTACTGGCTAATGCCACGCCACGTTTGCTGGGCACAGCCCGCAGCCTTTACCGGCTGGCTAATGAGAGCACTAAACCAGACGCAGAACGTAAAGCAGGCTTCCAACAACGCGATCTGCCGCGCTTCCAGGCTTTTATGGCCGGTATGGACAGAACCTTTGACGTTAAGGTTGAAAAAGCCCTGGATCTGCATAACCTGAAAAAATATGCCGCCCAGCCGAAAAAGCAGCGTAATGCTGACTTTGATAAAGCTATGGGTATTCAGGACAATATGTCAGAAGCTGCCTTAATTGCGCTGATCGACAGCTGGTATGCCAATACTAAGCTGACCGAACAGGCTGAGCGACTGGCACTGTTAAGCGCCAGCCCACTGGACTTTGCTGGCAAACAGGATCCTTTTGTTAAAGCTGCCGTGGCCTTGTATAAAGCGGATCTGAAACGTGAAGCCGAGCAGGAAGAGCTAGCCGGTAAGATCCAGCAAGCATACGCCAGCTATATGCGTGCAAAAATTGCCTTTATGCAATCGCAGGGCAAAGCCGTTTATCCGGATGCCAACAGCACCCTGCGGGTGACCTTTGGTAATGTTAAGGGCCGTGGTCATGGTAACGAAGATGGTAATGCCTGGACCGCCTTTACCACTTTGCGTGGTATCACCGCCAAAGCCACCGGCGAGGGCGAGTTTAATGCGCCACAGAATCAGCTGGATGCGATCAAAGCGAAAAACTATGGTGCTTACGGCAAAGACAGCCTGAACTCGGTACCAGTAAACTATCTGGCTACTTTGGATATTACCGGTGGTAACAGCGGCTCGGCGATCCTGAATAGCAAGGGTGAATTTGTTGGCTTAGCCTTTGATGGTACCCTGGATTCGATTATCTCAGATTGGGATTTCAACCCGGCAAATACCCGTTCAATCCAGGTCGATCTGCGCTTTATGTTGTGGCAGATGCAAATCGTCGACAAAGCCGACAATTTGCTGCAGGAAATGGGTGTACTATAAGCAAACACTCACCGCCCAGGCTAAGCCTGCTGCGCTAACTTAACAGTAAAACCTCTGCCCCGGCAGAGGTTTTTTTATCCCCGTTGTTCCAGCAATTCTGCGGCCAGGCGCACAAAATCCGATGAGGTCAAAATGCCCAGCAATTTGTTATGACTGTTCACCACCGGCAAGCAACCATGGCGGTTTTGTACGAAGAAACTGGCCACCTGCTGCAGACTTTGCTCCGGGGTAACGGTAGCAAAATCAGTAAGCATTAATTCTGCTACTAATTGCTGCCTCTCCTTGCGCTCCAGCGCAGTGGCGCCGAACTTAGCCAGCAAGCTCATCACTGCGGCAATCATGACTTTTTGTGTCAACATACCAATTAATTCACCATTGCTATCAATCACCGGGATATGGCGAATATTTTTCTCCCGCATCAAATCATGCGCGTCTTTTAGGGTGGCATCCCGTTTTACCGATAACGGATCGGGCGTCATCAGTTCGGCGACAGTGTTAATAGTCATTACTGCTCCTTGAGTTAAGTGTCTTATTGCTAGTTATAGCGAATTTTTCAGCTCTGGGTAGCAAGCTGGATCAACTTTTTACGCGGTAGATAATTTGAGCCTTGCTCATTTTTTGAATCAGGTTCATAATTCGAACCTATTTATAAGAGCTACAGATCCTATGACGGTAAACGAACGTAAAGAACGCCAGCGCGCCGCCCGTGAACAATTGTTTTTGGATAAAGCCGCTGAGTTGATTGCCCGCGATCTGAGGGATCCCCACAAATTGC
>NZ_LZEJ01000037.1:0-47790 GCF_001704375.1 Alishewanella sp. HH-ZS
GCCAAGATAGTTGACGCCGAACATTGGCTACCGAGCGCAAACTGCTGAAGGGTACGATACAAGATGGCTGCGAGTTTCTTCCGAGGAGCTTGAAAAATATCTCCGGCTCATTGATGTTAAGGACGGAGGTGATCAGCTTACTAATCCCGAAGACTATGTGTACCTTGCTGATGGAGTTTATGTTCATAAGGATGATGCGTGGTTTTAAAACGTTATAACAAGGCGCATCACTCGCGGCCTTTGGCCGCTGGGACGTCAAACGCTAACGCGTTTTTCCGCCCGTGTGCTTTGCGTTAGGCAATAAGAGGATATTCTTTAACAATGAAGTTAGCCCAAGTTTTTGTAATTCCAATATTAGTACTTAGCTCAGTAGCTTGCTCTGACTCGCGTAAACCTACAGACGAGTTTTTTGCTGCAAATTTTTCTGTCTCATCATGTATTAGATATGCTGGAAACGAAAAAGGTATTGAATCTCTGATGAAGCAACAGGGTGTCGTGCTGCTGCCTGATGACAAAGCGTCGCAATTCCTCGGAAGTCATACAGGGAAAGCATGGTCGTTCACTTCACCAAATGGGCAATTTGCACTTACCTATTTAAATTCAGGACTTTGTACCGTGTTTGTCCGCCGCGTCAATACGCAAAAATATGCTGAAGAAGTAACCAATAGTTTTTCACGCATTAGTAAGAAAACTGGTTGGTCGTTCACACCGAGTATTGTTCCCAATTTTGCTGGAAAAACTGAACTTGAAACATTTAGACTCGAAGCCAAAACGACAACCGGTCAAACCGTCGAAGTTATAATAAGCGCTACTGAAAACAACACTGGTAGTTATCAGGTCGCTCTGAGTTCGCAGGTTATTTAAGCTGTGTGGCCTAACAAACGCAATCAAAACGGGCTATCGCCCTCGACTCGCTACGCTCGCGTTTGTTGCGAGCGTTAGAGTTTATGAAGATGTTTGAGCGAATTCAAAAAGAAACTCATATTGTTGAAGATAGAAAGCTTACAGCTAGCTATGATCGTTTCAGTACAGTATTCACTTTGACGCTCGACGACAAAATTCTGGTTTCAAAGCGTTTTGTCTTCACGTCAAAATATGAAAGTGAAATAGAAGTTGCGTCAAAAATATACAAAGTTCATGTTTTTGCGTTTATTCTTTGGCGCTCAAAACTAACCGAAAACAATCAAGTAATTATTGAAGAGCTTATCCCATCAAGAAAAAGAAAGAGCATCGGAGGATTAATCTATTCATTAGTTGTCGGTGCTGCTAGGGTGGTAGGATAAACTCTAACAAGGCGCTATTGTCGCCGCATGCGCGGCTGGGACGGCTTACGCTGCGCTCCAGCCGCCCCAAAGCTTTGCGTTAAACAGCGCGTGGCTGCTCCTGCTATCACCCCTTTCACCTACAGAACCCGAGCCGCTGATGAGAGTATCATCGGCTTGCGCACCAAATAGACGCCTGCAGCCATGATCGCGATACCGAGCCCACGACGGATAGAGAGAGTTGATACTGGTGTGCCGAACCATCCAAAATGGTCGATTAGGGCAGAGGTGACAATTTGGCCGAGAAGCACGAAAAATATCGCATTGCCGATGCCAATCTTTGGTGCAATCCATGTGATGGATAGGATGTAGAAGGCGACGAAAAGACTGCCCATAAAATAATGGCGTGGCACTGAGCAGACTAGCTTCGGGAAGCGGTCTGCTAAGAGTGAAGACCAGGCTGACCACCAAAGCCATGCCTGGCAAGATGTTGGAGGCTGCTACAGGATTACCCAGTCGGACGCCCAGTCCGCTGTTGAGTGCCGCCATGATTGGTATGCCAATCCCTGCGGCTATCATGACGACACTCATCCCGAAGGGCTCATTGCTCATTGATCGGTGTTCTCAGAGTCACCGATCAAGGTAGCCCTCGTACGTCTGTATTCCTCTACGGGGAGACCGCCAATACCCCAGTTATCCATTTCGATCTCATCGATGACAACCATCGTGGTTGCCGGGGACTTTTGAAGTACATCAACAAGCAGATCGGTTACTCCTTTAATCAGGGCCGCTTTCTGCGATTCTGTTACCCCTTCACGGGTGAGTTTGATGTTAACGTAGGGCATTGCTTTCTCCTTTCTTTCAATGATTTGGAATACTTTGGCGATGATGCGCCAGTGGCCTTCGGTACGAACGAGCGACAGCAGGTCCACGAAGTCGCGCTCGCCGATGGAACAGCGAACACGGGCAAAAGCTGTGTTGTCTCCCGCAAACTCAATAGCATCTACGAAATCGCGACGCTGCTCGCTACGCGATGCTGGTGAGCGGCGTTGGGCAATTACCTCTCGGTATGCGGGCATGCCTCGGTAGAGCAATGGCGTTTCGTCAGCCGTGGCGTATATGGCTTGGGGATGAAAAACTGCATCAAACTTTTCCAAATCGCAGTGATATAGTGTGTCGAAGTATTGATCGAGTAAGTCGTTAACGTCGGCAAAAGGGCTCATTGCGACTCTCTCGCAGGTAAGAGACCTTCCATCACAAGAGCTTTGACCACGCTTGGGTGTGAGCGAAGTCTTGCCCAGAATGCATAAGTGGACGGCCAGGGAGTTAGCGAGAAGCCAATGAACTGTGACCAGTTAAGAATCACGAACGCATAGGCGTCAGCTACACTAAACTGACTCCCAAGTAGATAAGACCCGCTATGCGACAGTCGAGCTTCGATGGGAGCGATTCGCTTAGCGATTTTTGCTTCTGCTGCATGCCGTTCTTCTGCTGTCAGATCACGGCCGGTAAAAAAGGGACTAAACGCCTTGTGCAGCTCCGAGGATAGGAACGCGAGCAATTCCCGTAGCCGCGTACGATCAAGAGTACCTTCCTGCGGTGCCAAGCTTTTTGCAGGCACGAGATCGGCGAGGTATTCGAGGATAGCGGGATTCTCGGTCAGCACCAGACCGGGCTCTAGCTCCAGGGCTGGCACATAACCGCTTGAGTTGATTTCAGCGTAATTTCGGCCGGTCTCGGTAACACCTTGAGCGGTATCCGTTCGCTCAAGTGAGAACGGAATATCTAGTTCATTGAGCACTATGTGTGACGCCATGGAGCAAGCGCCAGGTTTGTAGTAAAGCTTCATGTGTGGTTAATCCTCATGCTTAGTGGTCGACGCGCACATGATATCCTAAAGATACGTGATTACTAGACGTAACCTGTGATTTGCAGGTAGAATTGGGTTACCCCACGGAAACCTGGTTACTCTTATGTCACTCAAAGTTCGTCTTAATAAAAGCCCTGCGCCACCCGAGCCTTGCATGCTTACTGAGTGCATGGCAGTGATAGCTGGTGCTTGGGCACCCAATGTAATTTGGTGTCTACGTGTAGGGCCGCGACGATTCAATGAACTGCGAATCGACATTCCGCCTGTTTCAGCAAAAGTGCTCTCGACCCGGCTGGCAGAGCTGACAAAGCGGGGAGTCGTCCAGCGTCATGTTCGGGATACTTCACCGCCTTCGGTTGAGTATGAACTGACCGAGCTTGGTCACGAGCTGATCCCTGCGTTGGATGAGATCGTCAAGATTGGCCACAAACTGAAGGCGAAGGGGCACCTTCGTGTTAAAGCTTAGTTGCTGTTATGAGGGATTTTTCAGTCGGGAAGGGAGGGTTCGGCCGGAAATATGGAGCATGAACTTTGTAACGGAAATGGCGTTCGTCAAAATTGCTGCAGTCTTGGGTTTCGGTAGTGGTCTTGTTTTAAGCCTACTCTTGGTGCTAGCATCATCGCTTCAGATCATTGGCATTGATGACTTATCTGTAGTTGTAAAATTACCGTTCATTTCTACATTGGGACTGATTCTTAATGCTCTGCTTGGTTACCCGCTTTACAAGCTCTACTGTAATAAAGTCAAAGGGCAGGTTGTCTCCGGTAAGTTTTTGGAGCTAGATGGTGAAGATGTATAACAAAGCCAGTCAGCAACGCCCACTGCATGGGCTGGGCCTGAAACCCGCTACGCGGCTTTCCGGCTGCTGCTGGCTGCGTTGGGCGTTCGCCCTCCAGATAGAGTTGGAACATAAATGATACTTCAACTTCCGGCCCCCGCTCTTTCTCCCTACGTGAATCATTACTGGTTATCACGTAACAACAGGGATACCGAGCATCTCGTTCTCCCGGATGGCGGTGTTGACGTCGTATACGGTGTGGGCGGAGTCACATTTAGTATGGCTTATGGTGTTGCAACCCGTAAATCCTTTTGTTCGATGGCTCCCGGTTTTCATTATCTGGGCATCTCCTTTCGGTCGGGGCAGATCCGCCATTTTTTGAACGTCGCACAAAACCACATCACTGATGATAGTGTGTCTATCAATGGGCTGGCTGGGCTAAGCCCTGAGTCCTTTGCTGATGAGATTGCGTCCGGCGAAACCTTCAAACGCATAGATAAGGCACTGCTTGACTGGATGGGCCGCCGATCGATTGAGTCTAGCGCGGTGGACGTCGCACTTGCCGACATCGACCGGAACATCCACTCCGTCAGTATCGAAAGCGTTGCGTCGCAAGTGGGGGTTAGTCGGCGTCAGTTGGAAAGGCACTTTCTAAGAGACGTGGGAATCTCCCCCAAGACCTACGCCCGCATACGACGCTGGAAGTATACGTTCGATTTATTGCGCACTCAGAGGAACATGGCGCTCGCTGATATTGCGCAGGTTGCTGGTTATGCCGATCAAAGCCATATGAGTCGGGATTTTCGGCATTATGCTGGACAGTCGCCACGTTCTTTCGCAGTTGACGCATTTGTTCAAGACCAGCAAGCGACGTCTTCCTATTATGTTGCCCTTGAAAGACTTCACCAACATACATAGGAGATTTGATATGAAGCGTTTTGAGAACAAGAAAGTTGTTGTGATTGGCGGAACACACGGTATGGGCTTGGCAACTGTGAAGGCGCTCATCGATGGTGGGGCAAAAGTCTGCCTTACAGGCAACAACCCAGGAAATATTGATCGCGTCAAAGCTGATCTCGGAGCTAATGTGTCGGTCATTCGTTCGGATGCGTCCAGCTTGTCTGATATAGACAGGTTACGAGAAACGATCAGCGATGTGTTTGGCTCGATCGATGCTTTGCTCATATTCGCAGCCGTTGCCGAATTCGAACCTTTCGACCATGTGAGTGAGGCGAGTTTTGATCGGCAGTTCGCCTTGAATACCAAAGGAGCTTTCTTTGTCGCACAACGACTTGCTCCCCTTATAAAAGATGGCGGTTCGATAACCTTTACAACGGTTACGCCAGCGACGGGTTCGCCAACAATGTCCGTTTATATGGGGACCAAAGCAGCGGTGCGGGCTTTTGCTCGAGTTTTCGCAGCAGAGTTGCTTGTGCGCGGAATCAGAGTAAACGCATTGGCACCTGGCTTTGTCGATACGCCGTCACTGGGGCTCGCTAGCCTCACTCCCGAGGTTCGACAAGAAGTCTATGATATCGGCAACCAAGTAACACCGATGAAACGCCATGGAACGGTTGAAGAGATTGCCAGTGGGGCACTCTTCTTGGCATTTGACGCGACCTTTTTCACAGGAATCGAACTGCCCATTGACGGGGGATTGTCGACGGTAGACTGTCCTGAGTGATTCAATTCTTTGAAGCTAGGGATCATGTCCCGCCCAACAAGGGCATCCAGCCGACACTGCATTGGCGGTGCGGCTGATGCCTGGCGTTATACGAATGAGTGAAGTAGGTGGTGAAACGTGAGTGATGAAAAAGAAAGCAACGAGAAACGGCTTACGAAGAAAAGCACCTATCACCACTTGAGGGTTCACTATCTCGTTATCACTCTTATCTATGCCGTGGGAGCTTTTATTGGGTATGAGATTCTATCTCGGCCTGAAAGCCAATCGACCCTAGTTACCTTGCTTTCTTCTGGAGCGATTCTTGCGACGTTTGGTTCCGCAATAGGAGCGATCGGATTGATTTGGCAGACTGATTTGCACGAAAGAGTCCGTTTAAATGTTGATATTTTATACAGAGACATACTTGAACAAGAGAGTCCGTGGAGGAGATGGCCATTTCTGCCCCGATCCGCTAAAAGGCGTCTTTTAAATGGAGATCAGCATGTGCTGAAACTAAGCAATCCAGAAGTGCCTTTAGATGTCGGCACGCATGTTATTCGAATTCATCTTCCTACAGTAATGCAAGACTATTTTGACCTGCCATTGTTTGCTAATTTCTGGCCATTATTCAGGTTTCGAAGCTCTGCGCATACTGTATTTGGGAGAAAGAAAAAAAATGAAAAAAATGATGAAACAGGTCTTTCCCCGTCAGACGAGTACATGGCTTATGAATGTATGTTTGATATTTGGTCGGCGATTTTGAAGTTCCGAGTATCCAGATACATCATCCATATTGGATCAGGGTTTACAATTTTTGGCGCATTGCTGGCTGGATTTTATGCAGCAACATTCGTATAACAAGGCGCAGCACTCGCGGCCTGCGGCCGCTGGGACGCCAACCCGCTGCGCGGCTCGTCGCCCGTGTGCTTTGCGTTAGAGTTTATGAAGATGTTTGAGCGAATTCAAAAAGAGACTCATATAGTTGAAGATCGAGAGCTTATAGCTAGCTATGATCGTTTCAGCACAGTTTTTACCTTGTCGCTCGATGGCAAAGTCCTGGTTTCAAAACCTTTTGTCTTCAGCTCGAAATATGAAAGCGAAATAGAAATTGCATCAAAAATATACAAAGTTCATATTTTCGCGTTTATTCTTTGGCGCTCAAAACTAACTGTAAACAACGAAGTAATTATCGAAGAGTTAATCCCATCAAGAAAAAGAAAGAGCATCGGAGGATTAATCTATTCATTAGCTCTCGGTACTGCCAGGGTGCTGGGATAAACTCTAACAAGGCGCTATTGTCGCCGCATGCGCGGCTGGGACGGCTTACGCTGCGCTCCAGCCGCCCCAAAGCTTTGCGTTAGAGAACTTAGGAATACTATGTATCGACTAACCATTTTTTTATTTGTCCTCGCTATTTCAAGTTGTAGTGGTGTATCTGACTATCGCAAGGTGTCCTCAATTGTTCAGCTAGATAACGGGGGTATAGCTAGTTTGGCTGATGAACTTCAGCAAGAGCACTTGGCTGGCACTTTTGATGGTCTGGTACTGGTTGCTAAGGGTGATGCTGCTATATTTAAGAGTGCTTATGGCTACGCAGACAGAAAAGGCTATGTGAAAAATAGTGCTGCCATTATCTTTGATATGGGGTCAATTGCGAAAACGTTTACGGCAGCTGCGGTGCTCCAACTTGCCCAAAATGAAAGATTGCAACTTTCCGACACGGTTGGAGATTTTTATCCAACGGCATCTGATGAAGTAAAACTGATAACAATTATGCAACTCTTGGGGCATACAAGTGGTTTAGATAACTTTCATAATGATTCTGACTTTGAGTTGATGGATAAAGCTCAGGCTGAAAGCAGAATCTTAGCTATGCCGTTGATTGCAAAGCCGGGTGAGAAAATCGCGTATTCAAATGCAGCGTATACCCTTTTGGCGGCTATCGTTGAAAAAGCGAGCGACCAACCGTTTCAAGACTATGTTCAAGAAAACTTACTTACCCCGTTAAATTTAAGCAAAACTGGATTCTACCAAGATACACGGATATCGATACGTAACCTTGCTCGCGGATACGGGGGCGACGATCACGGCAGTACTACTTTTGAAAAAGGCTTAACCTGGGCGCTAATTGGGGCTGGGGGTATGGTTACGTCAATTGATGATTTAGCTATTTGGACTGCTGCACTTAAAAATGGGACGATATTCCCCGCTGGATCGTCAAATTTAGTTTTTACTGAAGCAAATGAACGGTGGTTGTTAGGTAGTTTAGCTCAGGTCGAAATCAGTGGTGAATCCATCATTCAGATGGGGGGCAGCACTGATTATGGCTACACAGCTCTGATTCAGTTTATTCCGAATCGAGATCTCTTGATCATTCTGTTGTTAAATGCGCACGACGGTAAATATAAAAATGCTACGCACCATCGGCTAAGTAGAAATCATATATTGCCCATATTGCTTGGCGAGGGTGCAGAGTTATCTAACAATTCAATGCAGCCGACCGCTGACGCGTCGGCTGATTGAGGCGTTATACGTTTTCTGAATTACGGAGTATTCAATGAGAAAAACATGGAGTTTTGAAGTAAAAGGCCGTTCCATTAAAGTGGTTAATAGTTGGCTTCATGGTGCGAAACTTTATGTCGATGGTGACTTTAAAGATCATGACCGCAGTTTTTTCGCTTTTGGTGGTAAGGTTTTGCTTTCTACAAACTTAGGTGAATTGGGTATATTGGAAATTGAGCCTAGAGCTTTCGTTACTGTAGAAATTGATGTTTACCTTGCAAGGGATGGTAAGCGGCAGCTAGTGTTCAGTTCAACAAAACGGTTGCCTTTGAGTCAGCAGAGAGATATTCGTTAAAAACGTATAACAAACAAATTTTATCGCCAGCAAAAAGCGCTGGCTGCGACGTCAACCCGCTGCGCGGCTTTCCGCGCTAAATTTGGGCGTTATTTGTTTTCATGCAGAGATAGGTGAATAGACATGAACGATGATCAACTAGATCGAAGTCTCCGCTCTATTGGGAAGGCATGCTTTGTTAAATACTTTGCCGAATTTTCGGATCTAGCTATTAGTAGTGAAGACTTGATTGACATGCTTATGCAACAAGAGGGATATACCGAGTCTGGATGTAAAACGAGAATTTCTAACTCGCGGCGAATAATATCTTCGGGGCGTCAAGATGATGCGCTTGCGATGATCATTGCTTCGGAGCGTGTTGAAGCCGAGATAGTAGATAAAGCTCGTGAATTACGAAGAAACAAATAACAAGCGGCCGTTGAGGCCACTGAAAAGCGTGGCGGGACGCGCAAAAAGCGCGCGCCTCAAGGCCGGGCGTTATAGCTCAAAAGCAAGGAGTAAAAATTGAACAAAGCAGTAACTTGCAGTTCTCTTGAGGAAGTTCGCTCGAACATCGACGTAATTGATCGCAAGATCGTAGCTTTAATCGCTGAGCGCGGTGGCTTCGTCATGCAGGCAGCGCGTTTCAAGAAATCCACCGATGACGTTAAGGCGCCGCAGAGAGTTGAGCAGGTAATCTCTAAAGTTCGAACGCTTGCTCATGAACTGGATGCTAATCCCGATGTGGTTGAGGCTGTTTATCGTGCAATGATTTCTGCTTTTATAAATGTTGAGCTTGTCGAGCATGCTTCACTTACAAGCAATACTTGAAAGCCATAACAAGCGCCAGCACATCGCGCCTGCGGCGCTGGACTCGCAACAAGTTGCTCGCCCGTGTGGCGGGCGTTATGCGTCGGCAATTAGAGTAAAGAAGAACTATGGAAAATATTTTTAAGTTGCAGCTTCCTAAAATAGGTGGTGGAACTGAAGAAGTTCAAACACGGCAAAGCTTGCTATTGATCGGAGCCAACGGTTCAGGAAAAACACGTTTAGGAGCATGGATAGAAAGCGAGTCACCACAAAAAGAAAAGGTGCATAGAATATCAGCTCAGAAATCGCTTTCAATGCCTGATAACACTACGCCAAAATCTATAGAAATGGCGGAGAAAGAATTACTTTATGGGCATGCAGAAGCAAAAGATGGTCAAGCTTGGGCTTATAAACAAGGGAACCGCTGGGGACGGAAACCATCTACCTTTCTTTTGAACGATTATGAAAGGCTGATGGTTTATTTATTTTCGGATCACATAGAAGAAAGTGCAAAATATCTTAGTGCTTCAAAAGCTACTTCTCAAAAAGTAAAGCCTCCGATAACCAAGCTTGATTTAGTAAAGCAGGTTTGGGAGAAGATATTGCCGCATAGAGAGTTGATCCTTGGTGGGCTCAGAATTCAAACTTGTGTTAAAGGTAGCAAAGATAAAGCTTATAACGCATCAGAAATGAGTGATGGTGAGAGGGTTATTTTCTATCTTATTGGGCAATGTTTAGCAGCGCCAAAAGACGGAATAATAATTATAGATGAGCCGGAGCTTCATCTGCATAAGTCGGTACAAGCTCCATTATGGAGAGAGATTGAAGGGTTAAGGCCTGACTGTTTGTTCGTTTACATGACTCATGATGTTGACTTTGCTGCCTCCCTGCACGAATCAAAGAAGATATGGCTCAAATCTTTTGATGGCTCGAACTGGAACTGGGAAATCGTTAACGAGATTGAAGGTCTTCCTGAGCCACTATTGATAGAAGTTCTCGGCAGTAGAAAACCTGTAGTCTTTGTTGAGGGCGAAAATGGAAGCTACGACACATCGCTTTATAGAGCGGTTTTAAGTGACTATTTGGTGGTTCCAAGTGGCTCTTGCAGTCAAGTAATTCAACTGGTCAAGGCTTTAAAAGCGAGTGAGCAACTACATCATTTAGATGTTTTCGGAATAATTGACAGAGATCGTAGAGTAGATTCTGAAATTACATCTCTGCAAGAAAATGGAGTTTATACCCTTGAAGTGGCGGAAGTAGAAAATCTTTTTTGCGTACCGGGAATTATCAAAATTGTTAGCACTAGGTTGGCGCGCGATCCTGATGCCGATTGCCAATCCTCTGCTGAATTCGTTCTGAATAAGATAAAATCTGAATTAGAAAATCAGATCTCACTACGAGTGGCTAGTGAAATAAAGTTTAGATTGAATTGCTTTGATGAAAAATCAAAAGGTAAAGATGCTCTGCGTGAAGCACTTTCATCTCTTCATGAGAGCATTAATGTCGATGATCTCTATAGTGAGAGTGAGGCGTTATTTAATCAGGCAGTAAATGAAGACAACTACATGTTGGCGTTGCGAATTTATAACAGAAAGTCTTTAGCCAGACAACTTAGTAATCATCTAGGCTTGGCTCATGGAGAGCTTGCCGAGTTTGTCGTGAGATTAGCAAATAGTGAAAGTAAATTGGAAATAAAAAACGCTCTAAAGGGGTACTTTGGTGCTTTTGAAGAAAAAATCGCATAACAAACCGCTGCACTCGGATAAATTATTCGCTGCGCTCATAATTTACCGGTGAGCTGGGCGTTGAGGCTGTAGAAAAACCTCTTTTCACGCGATCGAGTTTGTGATCAAATAGCGTTGTCTGATTAAAAAATAGACAGCGCCTCATGCCTAAGTATATCCCTTACGATTACAACCAAAATGCCATGGTGGTGATTAATTACCTTGATCAACTGCAGCCTGGCACCTTTGAATATGCCATTCATTACCTGATTGATAACAAGCTAGACTTGTCGATATTTCATAGCAAATACCAGAATGAAGATAATGGTCGCCCGGCATATGATCCTGCTGTGCTTTTAAAAATCATTCTGTTTGCTTACTCCAAAGGCATCACCTCGAGCCGTGAAATCCAGTGGTGCTGCGAAACCAATATCATTTTTAAAGCCTTGTCATGCGATACCGTGCCGCACTTTACGACGATAGCCGCCTTTGTCAGTGGCTCGTCGGTGCAAATTGCCCAGCTGTTTGAACAGGTTTTGCTGGTGTGCCATCAGCAAGGGTTGTTGGGCAATGAACTGTTTGCGATTGATGGTTGCAAAATGTCTTCTAACGCTGCCAAGGAATGGTCAGGCACGTTTAAAGAGCTGAGCGCTAAACGGGATAAACTCAAACGGCAAATTCGCTACCATCTGGAACAGCATAAAAAGTTGGATGCACAGGCCAATGCGGATGATGAACGCAAAGCGCGGCACCAGCAAAGTATTGAAACGCTGAATAAGGCGCATGACAAAATCGAACACTTTTTAAAGACCGCCAGTCCACGGATGGGCCAGGGTAAACGACGCAAGGAAGTAAAAAGTAATATCACCGACAACGAATCGGCCAAGATGACCACCAGCAAAGGCACCATTCAGGGGTACAACGGTGTGGCGGCAGTGGATAAGAAGCATCAGATAATAGTGGATGCACAAGCCTTCGGCGAAGGACAAGAGCACCATACGTTGGTGCCGGTGTTAGAAAAGATACAGCAGCGTTATAAGCGGCTGGGAATTAGCGACAATATCTTTGCCGGTAATACCATCGTGACGGCCGATACCGGTTTTGCCAATGAAGCCAATAACCGTTACCTGTACGAGCAACACATCAATGGCTATGTACCGGATAATCAGTTTAGAAAGCGTGACCCGAAATTCAGTGAGCAAAAGCAAAAGTATGGCAAGCGGCACCAAGACAAGGCAAAGGGGAAAAAGCCTATCTTCCCGTCCACGGTCTTCGTATTTGACCCCATCGCCATGACCTGCATTTGCCCGGCAGGCGAATCGTTACCCTGCAGGGGCACCCGGCCAGAGCCAGATGGCCAACAACGCGCCTTGTTTGGCGGCAGACTTTTACAGTGCCGCAACTGCAATTTGAAAGAGCAATGCATGCTCACACCCGAGTCAGCTAACCATCGCAATGGCAACGGCCGTCAGGTGTCTTTTTTACTTAAAGCGAATGCACCACCGAATTACACAGACTGGATGAAACAGCGTGTCGACAGCGACGCGGGTAAGCAAATATACAGCCATAGAATGTCAGTAGTAGAGCCGGTGTTTGGCAATATTGGCACTAACAAAAGGCTAAACCGGTTTAGCTTACGCGGCAAAACCAAGGTGCAGGGCCAATGGCAGTTGTTCTGTATGGTGCATAACATAGAGAAGGTAAGCCGATATGGCAAAGTGGGGTAAAGCGAGGTGAAGAGCAGCCTAAACTCCGTTAATAGCGAGGCGATAAATCCAAATTAACAGCAGAATAAATCTTGCCTTGAAATTCCCACCAGAAACCTGCAAAGTTGATAACAAATAATAAACAGAATAGCCGAAGTGGAAATGCTGTGTTCTGAACAGGTTTTTCTACAGGCTCGTTATGCAAGTGGCAGTAATACAGATCGTATGGGATAAATAAGAAGATTTGATATGGCTGTCTCACAGCAAGTAATACATTCGATGAAAGTTCAAAATTTAAAGCCGGCGAAGCCAACCGGTGGGTATTGTTGCCGGCCTGGCGCAAGTCGGGCTTTTCTTTTCGGTAAATTTATGGTTAAGTAAAAAGGCAAGACCAAGATACAAACTTGTCGGAGTGCATTAGGGCGATATTGCCCTGAAGCTGAGACCGCATTGCGGGATCCGTTGAACCTGATCAGGCTAATACCTGCGAAGGGAACAAGTAGTGATTATGTACCAGCTGACCAGCTACGAATACCGAGGCTTACAAATCTCTATTCTGAGTTGTGTCATCTGATAAGTAACGCAAGAGCTGCTGAATAGCAGTTTGATTTTGCTGCTGCTGACACTTAATCCTATCCAACACTCCTGACAAGCATTTTCCCTTAACTTTTTGGTGAGATTGCTATGTCAACCACAGAATTATTTACCCCAGAATCACAAACAGCCCCAACTCAGGCGACATCTAACCTTGTTGAGTCCAGCATATCGTCACGTCGGGCACAGCGCCAGGCAGCACGCGATTTTATTGCCCAGCTGCAAGGCGAGGCCTATCCCAATTCGAAGCGTCTTTATTTACCGGGCAGCCGGCCAGATATGCAGGTGGCAATGCGCCAGATTATGCTGGCTGATACGGTGGTTGGTGGCACGCCCGAAGCGCCCATTACTGAGCCGAATGAAGCGGTGCCGGTATATGATACCTCAGGCCCTTATGGCGATCCGGGCGCCAGTATCAATGTTGAAGATGGCTTAGCGCCGCTGCGGCTGCCGTGGATTTTAGAGCGGCAGGATACCGAGCAGTTGTCCAGATTAAGCTCACGTTTTAGCCAGCAGCAACAGCTGGAAGCACCAGTGCCGCATCGGTTAAACCGGCAACCTTTGAAAGCCAAGTCGGGTAAAAGGGTTACGCAATTGCATTATGCCCGCGCCGGTATTATCACCCCGGAGATGGAATATATCGCCATTCGCGAGAATATGGGCCGCGATCAGGTTAAAAGTGCCTTGTTAACGCATCAACATCCGGGGCAGCCCTATGCTGCGGCCTTGCCTGCGCAAATCACAGCGGAGTTTGTCCGCGCCGAAGTGGCCGCTGGACGGGCCATTATTCCGGCCAATATTAACCACCCTGAAGCCGAACCGATGATTATCGGCCGCAACTTTCTGGTAAAAGTGAACGCCAATATCGGTAACTCGGCAGTGACCTCCAGTATCGAGGAAGAGGTGGAAAAGCTGGTGTGGGCCACGCGCTGGGGCGCCGATACGGTGATGGATCTGTCTACCGGGCGCGATATTCATCAAACCCGCAGCTGGATCATCCGCAATAGCCCGGTACCTATTGGCACAGTGCCAATTTATCAGGCGCTGGAAAAAGTCAAAGGCGTGGCCGAAGATCTGACCTGG
Source organism: Alishewanella sp. HH-ZS (assembly GCF_001704375.1). NCBI lineage: Bacteria > Pseudomonadati > Pseudomonadota > Gammaproteobacteria > Alteromonadales > Alteromonadaceae > Alishewanella > Alishewanella sp. HH-ZS. Next base: position 14,328 of record NZ_LZEJ01000037.1, read on the forward strand.
CCTATTTTTCGCGATACCTTGTTAGAGCAAGCCGAACAGGGCGTTGATTACTTTACTATCCATGCCGGGGTGTTATTGGCTTATGTGCCCATGACCGCTAAGCGTCTCACCGGCATTGTATCGCGTGGTGGCTCAATCATGGCTAAGTGGTGCTTAACGCATCAGCGCGAAAATTTCTTATATGAGCATTTTCGGGAAATTTGCGAAATTTGTGCGGCTTATGATGTGTCGCTGTCGTTAGGCGATGGTCTGCGCCCGGGTTCGATTTATGATGCCAATGACCAGGCTCAATTTGCTGAGCTGGCGACCCTGGGAGAGCTGACCAAAATCGCCTGGGAGTACGATGTACAGGTGATGATCGAAGGCCCGGGCCATGTGCCGATGCATCTAATTAAGCAGAATATGGATGAGCAGCTGAAACAGTGCCACGAGGCGCCATTCTACACCCTGGGACCACTGACGACCGATATTGCACCGGGTTATGATCATTTTACATCTGGTATCGGTGCGGCTTTTATCGGTTGGTTTGGTTGCGCCATGCTGTGTTATGTCACACCGAAAGAGCATTTAGGCTTGCCAAATAAAGAAGACGTGAAACAGGGGCTGATTGCCTACAAAATAGCCGCCCATGCTGCGGATCTGGCCAAAGGGCATCCGGGTGCACAAATTCGTGATAATGCGATGTCGAAGGCGCGCTTTGAGTTTCGCTGGGAAGATCAGTTTAATCTGGCGCTGGATCCGGCAACTGCCCGTCAGTATCACGATGAAACCTTACCGCAAGCGTCGAACAAGAGCGCGCATTTTTGCTCAATGTGTGGCCCGAAGTTCTGCTCAATGAAAATTACTCAGGATGTACGTGATTATGCAGCCACACTCTGAGTTGATGCCGCAGGCAGCTGAGCTGAGGCGCAATAAAACTGAGGCTACCAAAGCGATTGTATGGTCTATTGCTGGCTCTGACTCGGGTGGCGGTGCCGGTATTCAGGCAGATTTACTGACTATGCGCGCCTTTGGCGTGCATGGCTGTAGCCTTATCACTGCAATCACGGCACAAAGCTCGGTAGCAGTGGCGCGGGTGGAGCTGGTATCTGAACAGATGCTGGCCGCGCAGTGGCAAACGTTACTGGCCGATTTACCGCCAGTCGCCATAAAAATTGGCTTAGTGGCTAGCCGCGCGCAACAGCAGCAGCTCGCAACCTTACTCGCCACCTTGCCGACAACGATACCGGTAATAATCGATCCGGTGTTAATTGCCAGCTGCGGTGATACGCTAACGCTAGATTCAGGCTCGGATGCCTTGCCTGAGCTGCCGGAGCTGTATCGCTTTGCCAGTTTGCTGACGCCCAACCTGCCGGAATTAGCCGCTTTAACCGGCTTAGCGGTAACAACCCCTGAACAGATCATCACAGCGACAGAGTGCTTGCTGACAAAAGGGGTGCGAGCGGTATTGGTAAAAGGCGGTCATGCCAGTGGTTGTAAACAGCTGGCGCTGGATTATCTGGCATCGACCAGGCAGCAATACTGGTTAGCCAGCTCCAGAATTGATACCGAACACAATCACGGTACAGGATGTAGTTTAGCGAGTGCTATTGCCAGTGGTCTGGCGCTAGGTTATCCGTTAGATGATGCCGTTGTTCTAGCCAAAGCCTATCTTAACCGCGGTTTAAGTGCGGCCTATGCCACGGGGCAGGGAGCAGGCACCTTAAGTCACTTGCCATTGCCTGTTGCCGCCGAACATTTTCCGCTTTGGCTTAATACGGCGCAGGTGCAGGCGCTCTATCAGGGCGCGACTTTGGCAGATTTACAGCCATCATCTGCTGCTTTTTCGCCTTTAGCGCAAGCGGAAATGGGGCTGTACCCGGTGGTTGATTCGGTAGCCTGGTTAAAGCGGTTATTACCGCTTGGGATTAACACCATCCAGCTGCGGATTAAAACGGCTCATCAGCAATTGCTTAGCGCTGAAATTGCGGCAGCCATTGCGCTAGGTAAGCAGTATCAAGCACAAGTGTTTATTAACGATCATTGGCAATTGGCCATACAGCTTGGTGCCTATGGCGTGCATTTGGGGCAAGAAGATTTAGCGACAGCCGATCTTGCTGCTTTACAGCAAGCCGGTATTCGCTTGGGGGTTTCGAGCCATGGCTTTGCTGAGTTGCTTCGCGCCAAAGCGCTGCAGCCGTCTTATATTGCGCTTGGGCATATTTTTCCAACTAAAACCAAGCAAATGCCCTCGCAGCCACAAGGTGTGGCCAGACTGGCGCAGTATGTACCCTTGGCAGCACCTTATCCAACGGTAGCGATTGGCGGCATTAATGCTGAGCGTTTAGCGGCGGTGGCGGCTACCGGGGTAAAGAGTATTGCGGTGGTAACAGCCATTACCGAAGCAGCCGATCCTGAACAGGCAACCCAGCTGCTGATGGCGTGTCTGGCGCAAGCTAAAAGTGGCATGCAAGCTCAGCAAGTGATGCCTGCGTCAGCCTTGACGGTAAGCAAAGCGCCGGGCGATGTAAAAGGTGAGGTAGACGCCTATGTCTGAACTAACGCCAGCCCAGCAGTTGCGCTATAGCTCACAACTGCTGCTGCCGGAAATGGATGAGAGCCAGCAATTGCGATTGTTGCATAGCAAGGTGTTGATTATTGGTTTAGGCGGTTTAGGCTGCGTGGTCGCGTCCTATTTAGCCGGAGCTGGCGTGGGGCATTTACTGCTGGCCGATGATGATCGCGTTAGCTTAAGCAATTTACCCAGGCAATTACTCTATAGCAGTGCCGAGGTTGGCCAGTTAAAGGTCGATGCAGCCAAAGCGCGGTTACAGGCGCAAAACCCGGAGCTGGTCATTACCCCTCTGGCAGCGCGTTTAACCTTGCCTGATCTGCTGGTGCTGTTACCTGGGGTTAATCTGGTGCTGGATTCTACTGATAACGCCAGCAGTCGCTTAGCGATTAATCAGGCCTGTTATTTACGGCAGGTACCGCTGATTAGCGGCGCGGCCAGTGGCTGGCAAGGGCAGCTATTAGCGCTTAAGCCTTGGCTGGGGCAGGGCTGCTATCAGTGCTTATACCCCGATTGGCAGGATAGCCCCAGCTGTTTACAAAGCGGCATCTTGGGGCCATTAGTTGGCATGGTGGCCTGCCAGCAAGCGCTGCTGGCGCTTAAACACCTCTTGCAAATAGGCGATGTGTCCTTTGGCCGCTTGCACTGTTTTGATGGTCTGCACGGCCAGAGTAGTCAGTTAAAGCTGCAACAGGATCCGGCATGTCCGATCTGTGCTGCCAGCGACAGCTAACCTTTTTCGCCCTAATTCGATTAAAGAGAGCAAACACGATGCTGATTTATTTTAATCAACAACCTATTGCATTAACGCAACCTTGCACGGTGGCAGAGTTTTTGGCCGGTCAACAACAACTACGCCCCGGTATCGCGCTTGCCATTAACCAGCAGGTGATCCCGCGTAGTTGCTGGGATACTCAGCCGCTGAACGATGGCGATACGATTATGCTGTTTACTGCCATAGCTGGAGGGTAAATATGGCCTATCAAATAGCAGGACACACTTTTCAATCACGTTTACTAACCGGCACCGGTAAATTTCAAAGTGCTGGTTTAATGCAGCAAAGTTTAGCAGCCAGTGGCACCGAGCTGGTCACCATGGCGCTTAGGCGGGTCGATTTGATGACACGTCAGGATGAAATTTTACCGGTGCTTAGCGCACTGGGCGTTAAGCTACTGCCAAATACCTCTGGTGCTCGCACCGCCGAAGAAGCAGTGTTTGTGGCTGAGCTGGCGCGTGAAGCACTGCAAACGCACTGGCTAAAATTAGAAATTCACCCTGATCCGCGCTATTTATTGCCCGATCCCACTGAAACGCTTAAAGCCGCTGAATTGTTGGTGGCCAAAGGCTTTGTGGTGTTGCCGTATTGCGGCGCCGATCCGGTGCTGTGTAAACGGTTAGAAGAAGTCGGCTGCGCAGCGGTGATGCCACTGGGCGCCCCCATTGGTTCAAATCAGGGCCTGCAAACCCGCGATTTTTTACGCATTATTGTGGAGCAAAGCCGGGTGCCGGTGATAGTTGATGCTGGTATTGGTGCGCCAAGTCATGCCAGCGAGGCGCTGGAGTTAGGCGCTACTGCGGTATTAGTTAATACCGCCATTGCCAGTGCCGCTGATCCTATTGCGATGGCGCAAGCCTTTAAACTGGCCTGCCAGGCCGGGGAGTTAGCCCAGCAAGCTGGTTTAGCTGCCCGTCAGCAACAAGCCGTAGCCAGCAGCCCGTTAACGGCTTTTTTGGAGAGCCTATGACAAGCAATGCCTTAGCCAGTGGGCGCATGGCGAATGATGCGCAAGCGCTGCAGCTTGAGCCCAGCGGTTTTAGTTTGCTGCTGGCCAGGCAAGATAGCCAGCAGTGGCAGCAAAAAATTATGCAGGCCGATACGGCTGCGGTGCAGCGCGCTTTAGCAAAAAAGCGCCGTGATTTGGATGATTTCGCAGCGTTAATTTCACCGGCGGCCGCGCCTTTTTTAGCGCAAATGGCCAGCCAGGCGCAGCTGCTTACCCGCCAGCGTTTTGGCCATGCGCTGCAGTTTTATATTCCGCTGTATTTATCCAACTTATGCGCGAATGATTGCAGTTATTGCGGTTTCTCGATGAGCAATGCGCTAAAAAGGCGCACCCTGACGCTGGCTGAGGTCGAGCAAGAATGTCAGGCCATAAAAGCACAAGGCTTTGCAACGGTATTACTGGTCGCCGGCGAGCATGAAAAAAAAGTCGGGCTCTCGTACTTTAAGCAGGTGCTGCCGGTGGTAAAGCGCTACTTTAGCTATGTACTGCTAGAGGTGCAGCCGCTGGCCAGCCGTGATTATGCTGAGCTTAGGCAGTATGGGCTGGATGGTGTTTTGGTGTATCAGGAAACCTATGATCGCCACGGCTATGCTAAACACCATCTTAAAGGGAAAAAAATGGATTTTGACTGGCGCCTTGCAACACCAGAGCGACTGGGGCAGGCCGGGGTAGATAAAATAGGCCTTGGCGCTTTGCTGGGGTTAGGCGATTGGCGGCTAGACTCGTTATATCTGGCCTTGCACCTGCGTTACTTGCAGCAACATTATTGGCGCAGCCGCTACAGTATGTCGTTTCCACGACTGCGACCCTGCGCGGGTGGCTTGGCCGATCAGGTGCTACAGCAACATCAATCCGATACCCTGATCAGCGATAAACAATTGGTACAACTGATCTGCGCCTGGCGCTTATTTGATCCTGAGCTGGAGCTCAGTTTATCCACCCGGGAATCGGCGCATTTTCGCGATCATGTGGTGCCGCTGGCTATCACCAGTATCAGTGCCGGCTCCCGCACTGCCCCGGGCGCTTATGCCGATGCAACCGCCAGTTTGGAGCAATTTAGCACCGATGATCAGCGCAGTGTCCAGCAAGTTGCGGCCAGCATGGCAAGCCGAGGCCTGCAGCCGGTCTGGAAAGATTGGGAAACAGGACTCTGTCGCAGTTGATGAGCTTTAGACAGCAGCCAGGCGAGCCTGTTGGGCAAGCTGCACCCGCGCTTGCCAGGCCGGAGCGGCCTGTTGCCATTCTTGCTCGTAGGTGAGTTTTTGCGCGTGGCCATTTAAGGTTAAGCGGGCTTCCGTATTCTGATCACCGGCACTTGCCTGATGATACAGTGTGATGCTTAAACGGTTATCGTGCTCCAGATTGCGGGCATGTTGGGCAATATCGGAGCAAGAGCAGTAACCGCGTCTAACAAGACAGAAAATCTGGCTTTATGCATGGTTTTTGGGGGTGACAAATCGGAGGAAATCAGCGAGCATAGTTTTAACATTTATGGTGAGCATCCGCGATGTGGGATTGTTGGCGAATGATCAGATCGGGAACCGCCATGAATGCTCCCTAATCGCCTAGATTTTTATTCTAACTACAAAATTTCTGGGGATACCTCAGGCAAGTTATTCGTTAGCGTAGTGTCATAATTGAAAATAGAAGGGCGCTTACACTGCGCGAAAGCAGGTGCGTTCCATATAAATTTACAAGGAACAGTTATGAAACGTATAGCCATTTCAGTCTTGATCACATTAATATCAGGATGCTCCTCGTACCACAATATAAATAAAGATGGTAGTAATTCACTAGGAGGAGGTTTCTCCGATAAGGAAATCCATGAAGGGCTTTATTATATTGTTTCAAAGACAAACTTCGCCCCGTGGTCTAATCATTCGGCAGCGTACAAAACATTTAATCGTAGAGCTGCTGAGTTATGCAATTCCAAAGCTTATAAAGCTATTGAAATCAGCGAAAGTGAATATGAACATATCCAAACAGCTGGTGCTGCCAAGTATATTATTTCTCAAGTTACAGGCTATATAATTTGTAAACCTGAAGTACTTTCGGAAGCGGAAGCATTGATTTACATTCAAGAAAATTTATAACAAACAAATTTTATCGCCAGCAAAAAGCGCTGGCTGCGACGTCAACCCGCTGCGCGGCTTTCCGCGCTAAATTTGGGCGTTAATTGAAAGTAGTCTTGTAACAGTTTTAATTGTCAAAATTATTTAGGATTAAATTTATGATGGGTGGAATAAGTATTTGGCATTTATTAGTCTTAATGGTATTGCCATTGATACATGTAATCCTCTCAAGCCGTTCACACGGTGGTGCAAAATTTGGTTGGTCTTTAGCTGTTGTATTTTTTCCGTTGCTTGGATACATCATTTACTTGATAGTGACTCAGCCTGCGAAGACGGTACAACAGAGCTAATGGAATTTAACAAGTCCAGTCAGCAACGCTCCCGTTGGTCGCTGGATCTCAAATCCGGCGAGCGGCTTTTCGGCCCCCGCTGGCGGCGTTAGTGTTTTAAGGAGATTTTTTGAAATTCATTTTGTTATCGATCTTTGTGTTGTCCTTTTCTGTGGTCGCAGAACCGAAGTTTTCAAAGGTTGGGGACTTTAAGCTGGAATATGAAATCGCTGGCAGTGGTGAGTATACGGTCCTGCTGGAAGGTGGTGCTGGTGCTGGTTTATCTGACTGGGATCCTGTCTTCTATAAAATTGCTGAAAAAGCGACAGTTATTCGCTACTCAAGGGTAGGCAATGGCAATTCAACTAAAATAAAGCGTCATTTTACTTCTGACGAGTATGCTCATTATGCCAGCAACCTTTTACTAAATTTAGGGATTACGCAGCCTGTCATTTTAATTGCTCATTCTTATGGCGGTAATGTAGCTCGGGATTTTGCAGTGGCTTACCCTGCTCAAATACAGGCACTACTGATGCTTGACCCGTCTTCAGAGCATGATGTGGATATTATGCGGGCTATTAATTTAGAGCAGGCTAACAAAGAAATTGCGGCGGTAAAGCTTGCCGATATGGAAAATGGCATATCAAACAACTACTTGGATTTTTGGAGTAAGAGACCTTTACCGAACTACCCACAGATCAAAGACATGCCAGTTACTGTTATTGCCTCGATCCAAAAAAATCCCAATCCTCCGCACTTGCTTGCCAGTGATCAAGGTGTATTCAAGTGGGGTGAGACGTGGAAACAATGGGCCGAAGCTTTTCCACAAGGGCGGGCAGTGTTAACAGAGATGAGTGGTCATTTTGTGCAGTTTGACGAGCCTGAATTAGTAATTAGTGAACTTACCCTAATTATTGAGCGGCTTATAAAACACTAACAAGGCGCTAGTGTCGCCGCTACCGCGGTTGGGACGGCTTACGCTGCGCTGCAGCCGCCCCAAAACTTTGCATTATTAAGAGGGAGCTAATCAATGAGAAATATTCTAATTTTGAACATACTGGTATTTTCTTTACTGTCTTTTTCAGAATTTAGTTATGCAAGTGATGAAAATATTCTTTATAACAAGCATCAAAGTTTTACCGCCGTTATTGAGGATGTAATTGATGTCACTGATAACGGTTTCAGAAGTGTAAATTACATACTGACATGGAATGACAATAAAATTATCGTTCCAAAAAATAACTTGCCAGTACAAAAGAAAAAAGGTGAGACACTCAAATTTCTGGTGATGTGGCATGAGCTAAAAACAGATGAAGGTTCAGTTAAAAATCTTTCTTTTCAAGCTCTTGAGTGAATCATGCATAACAGCAAAATATTATCGCCAGCAAAAACGCTGGCTGCGACGTCAACACCCGCTGCGCGGCTTTCCGTGCTGAATTTGGGTGTTAGACACTGACCGGAAGCACCGCGGCATAATTAGACCATAAGGGGAGTAAGATGAAACATTTTATAAAAATAGCTCTGTTGCCAATAAGTCTGATTGGTAGTTGTTTTTCATATGCCAATCAAATCTCTGTTGATTTTTTGATAAATGAGCTAAAGATTGCTCATTCTGAATATCTAAATGGATCAATTGATAGCGGTCTTTATGCGCTTGAATCCTTAGCCAGATTACTTGAGTCAGATAAGTCGGCTACATTAATGGCAGAAACTGGGCCAAACAACCTGGCATTTACCTATATAAGAATAGGTTTATTACATGAGAGAGCGGGGAATAAGCGGGACGCTGATACTTATTTCAGTAAGGCTTTGAGTTTATATCAAGGCGAAAGAACTGACATAACCCAATTAAAAGAAGCGGTTGTAAAGTTGGATCTCGTGCCGTTATCACTATCAGGTTCGCCCCTTGGACAAGGCAGCTAACAAGTTACTCCACGCCAGTGGACCTCGCCCAATAAAGTAGACGCCCATAATACGGTAAGGTAGGCAAAACAAGGAGTAAATGGATGGATCAAATAGCAAATCGAATAATCGCCGTCATTTTAGGTATTGCACTAGCTTATGCGTCAATAGCTATTACTGGCATTGGTGCTGCAGTAACAATATCCGCTGACCTGCTAAAACCTGTTGCGCAAGTATCAGGCTTACTTGCATTCACGCTGGTCGACTTATTCACCATCGCAGTGCCGCTGGCGGCAGCATTTTTAGTGGTAGCTTTCGCCTGTAAGTTGGTAATCAGAAAGCCTGATTTTACGTTTTACGCATTGTTGCTCGCGCCTTTAGTACTCTTGCAGCTGTATTTCGTTGTGCAATCACAGCCTCAGATGCTTAATAACATCATTACAACGCTGCCGCGTTATCTGTTGTTGATGGTGTGCTTTTATTTCTTAGTTCGCGGCACTAAGCAGGCAAATGACTAACAAAGCCAGTCAGCATAGCTTCCTTTGGCCGCTGGACTCGCAATAACTTGCTCGCGTATGTGGATAAAACGCGTTAGATCTCAAGGAGAAATAATGAATAATTTATTTTTAGGTTTAGTTTTGGCTTTTTCTGTTCTGGTTGTCGGCTGTGCCAGTTTAAACGATGTCAATGAAAGCAGTCAGAGTCCTGAAACCTATGTTGGTATAGAAAATGGAATGCTGATTTATAGCGGCGGAATAACGGAAATATCAAACAACTCGATTTTCGCATTGTTTAATGAAGCAGAGGTAAAACCGAAGCGACTTCTTATTACGAGTCAAGGTGGTGAGATTGATGCCGGGCTGGCGTTAGGGCAATGGGTTAAAGATAATAATTTGGATGTTGAAGTTATAAGAGTATGTGCGTCTTCTTGTGCCAACTATGTCTTTCCAGCTGCCAGTACAAAGTATTTAAGAAAAGATTCAGTTTTGCTATGGCATGGTAGTGCTTGGCAATCCAATTGGAATGTTGATGCCAAAAACCGAGAAAGTTTTGATAAATATATAACTGAAATGCGTCAAAAGGAGACTGATTTTTTCGCAACTATAGGAATTGATAACTTACTGACGACTTATGGGCAGTCTAAATTTAGCGCTTTAGATTTCGCTCAGAGCTTTTTTGGTAAAGGAGCTGTCGGTTATGATTATTCTATAGCAGACATGGAGAAATTCGGTCTGAAAAATATTGTTCTGGTGGATGCTGAATGGGATTGGAGAAAATATAGGCCTAAATCAGCAGAGTTGGTAAAACGAATTAAGGTTGACGAAGATTTTGATTTCAAACTTCGTAGATTCGAAATATAACAGAAAATCCCGGTTATCAATCTTATAAAGTGAATAGCTTTGATACCGGCCGTTATAGCGTCACACCTGGTTTTGAAATATTCAAAAGCAACCCGTCTTAACGACGATACAGTTAGACTTTGCTACCAATACGTCAGTTAACCACGCTGAGGCTTATAGCGCCTGTAAAATTTAAAAATGCCATAACCAAAGCGCTACACATTTCTGGACAGACACTCTTGAATACAACAAGCACCAAGCCAAAACTCTGCTCGATTATCGCCGGCGCACTTACGTTAGTTGCCAGCTTAGCGGCAGCCGCCAGCGAACCGCTGCCGCCGTGGCAGCAAAAACTTGAGCAATCGGCGTTTTCCGGCACAGTATTAATTGCTAAATCCGATACTCTAATCTTTCAGCAAAGCTTTGGCCTGGCCGACCGGGAAAAGCAGCGCACCTTTGATAATACTACGGTATTTGATATCGGCTCACTCACCAAGCAATTTACCGCGACAGCAGTTATGCAGCTGGTAGAGCAGGGCAAGTTATCACTTACGGCAACTATCGATAACTACCTGGCGGATGTTCCTGCCGACAAACAACAGATCACCATCCATCATTTGTTAAGTAACTCGTCAGGCTTGCCGACTAACCCGCCCAGCATCAGTTTTTACGACGTTATCGATAGCGAGAGTTACACGCGGCAGGTACTGCAGCTGCCATTAGTTGCCGCCCCTGGCGAGCGCTATCACTATTCGAACCTGGGTTATTACTTGCTGGCGCAGCTAATTGAAATGGCATCAGGCCAGAATTGGGAAGCCTATATTCAACAGCACATCCTGTTACCGGCGGGTTTAACAGCAACCGGCTATCGCCTGGCGGATATACCGCTACACAGGTTGGCGATAAATTACGGTGCTGATCCCAACTGGTTACAACGGGCGTTTGGGTTACAAGCCAAGAGCCGCAGTGTGGGTGACTCGTTGCAGCATCTGCGCCAACAACCCGGCAAACGCTGGTTCGAAGGTAGCGGTGGTTTTGTCTCGACCGCGCAAGATATGCAGCGCTGGTATCAGATAATACAGACGGGCCAGATTTTAACCGCAGCCTCCTGGCAGCAGATGTTTACACCGCATATTACCGAGAATACTGAAAAAGGTTCCTACTATGGCTATGGTTGGGCTATCGACAAGCAGCATGGCTTTAGCAGGATTAATCACACCGGCTCAAACGGTTACTCCTATGCAACCTTCGATTACTACCCCGATGTTGGCTTATTTATTTTTACCGCATCGAATGATATCGATAATTATCCCTATCCGCTGTTAACAGAAATTAAGCAGTCGGTGTTAGAGACAATAGCGGCTAAGGATTTAGCAGAACCTTAAATGTTTTCTCCAACTTGCAAACGTAATCTGTTGGCTTACACTTAACAAATGCGCCATTAAGGTATAATTTATATACTAATGTATAAATTCGAGTTTGACGACGGAAAGAGCCTGCTTAACCTTGAAAAACATGGTATTGACTTTGTTGATGCGCAGCAGCTCTGGAATGATCCTTACTTACTTGAGATTGAGGCCAGATCTACAGATGAATCGCGTTCGTTAGTTATCGGCGCAATCGATGGTAAGGTTTGGTCGGCGGTGATTACCTATCGAGGTGAGATTATCCGATTAATCTCGGTCAGGCGGGCGCGTAAAGCTGAGGTGGCAATTTATGAAAGCTGAAGTATTCGACAAAAAGTTTGATGATAATGCGGTCGATATTATTGATGATCTTGACCTGTCGACAATTAAGCGTCCTAATCAGGCACAACGGCGTGTTAATGTAGACTTTCCTGCCTGGATGATTGAGTCACTTGATCAAGAGGCCAATCGGATCGGCGTTACCCGTCAGTCAATTATCAAGGTCTGGTTGGCTGAGCGATTGGAAGAAATTGCAGCGAACAAAGCTCGGTAGCTGCCGGTGGTGGTATGCACATGGGCTGCTCAATCAACACTAATCCGCATATCGTCATCTTCGATGGCGTTTGTCATCTCTGCCAGGGCGCGGTGCAGTTTATTATTAAACGTGACCCTCAAGCGCGCTTTGTTTTTGCCCCACTGCAAAGCGAGCTGGCACAGCAGCTATTGGCCGAATTTCCAGAGCTTAGCGCAGACACCGACTCCGTGCTGCTGATTAAGCAGCAGCGCTGTTACCTTTATTCTGATGCTGCGCTGGAAATTGCGCGCGATCTTAGCGGTTTCTGGCCTTATTGCAGGGTATTACGCTGGATACCCCGCGCCTGGCGTGATGCAGCATATAAATGGCTGGCGCGCCATCGCTACCGGCTCTTTGGTAGAAGTGAAGTCTGTATGTCGCCAAGTGCGGAATTAAAATCTCGCTTTATTGGACTATAAGCGGCGGTTCAGGTTGAATAATTTATTATCAACGTTGAAGATAAAAGCGGGTTAGTCAGGTATCAACCATCAGGGCGCTGTTTGGTCAGATTAATGCGCTGAGATCGGCGTTGTTGCCGGCGACATAATTTATTCAGAATGGTTAATAACAACACCTGGCTCCTTGCCTGATTAGAGAAAATGTTTGTGTTATCTGGACTGCAAAATACGAAATGTGACAAGCTAACTGCAGTCGCCGGCCATTATTGGCCGGCGAAGCTGAATTGCCGCTGAAGCTTAAAGATCTGCGCTGGCAGCGGGCAGTTTTAAATTAATGGTTTGGCTATCCGGATTAATCTCACTGATTTGCACCTGCAGCTGCTGTCCCAGTTCCAGCATGATGTTGTCCCCCTGATAGCAGCGGCCTTCTTCCCAGTTAGTACTGAGGCTGTCTGCCGGTACACCCAGCTCGCTCAAGGCTAAAAAGCCCTGGGCACCATTCTCGAGTAACCGCAGCCGAACACCGGTACGGTTAATATCCTGCACTTCACCGGTAAAGCATTGGCCGTCGGCTTGGGCAGTACTGAGGAACTGACAATACAGCCAATCGGCAATATCCCGCTCAGCACGGCGTTGAATTTTGCGCTGCTCAGCCAGCCGTTTTGCCAGCTCCGCAGCAGGGGGCTCTGTCGCGGTCTGTAATAAGGTAGCTTTAATCAGGCGCTGGTTAACCAAATCACTGTATTTACGGATTGGCGAGGTCCAGGTTGCGTAATATTCTGCGCCTAAACCAAAATGCGCAGCTGGGGTGGTGCTCACCGTGGCGTAAGCCTGGAAGCGGCGGATCCGCGTATCCAGATAAGCGGATGGCAGCTGATCCAGCCAGCGCCGTAACTGACAAAAGCCGCTTAATTCGGTGAGGGCGTCACCCAGTACCGGTGCGTCAAATTTGCTGAGTAGTTCATTAAGTGGGTTTAGCTTGCTGCTGTCAAAACCGCTGTGGGTATTAAACAGGCCAAAGCCCGGTTGTGATGCTAAATAGCGACCTGCGCTCTGATTGGCGGCGATCATCGCTTCTTCGACCATCAGATTCGCAATACGGCGCTGCTCGGCATGAATAGCGACAACCTGATGTCCGGCGTTGAGGTCAAAGCGGTAATCTGGTTTATCCGGAAACACGATGGCATGGGTTTTACGCCATTGCTGGCGGGCTTTTGCCAGCGCGCTAAGCTGCTGCAGCTGTTCGGCCATTAGCGAACTTTCAGGCTGCCAGCTGCCCGTGCCTTCCAGATAATCAGAGACTTGCGTGTAATCAAAGCGGGCCTGTGAGCAGATGGTAGCCAGCTCAAAGCGGTAGTCGGGTTCGATAGTGCCATCCTGCTGGATGTTTAGCGTTAACACCAGCGCCGGTCGCGGTTGGTTCGGGTGTAACGAACACAGCTCGTCGGCGAGTTGCCGCGGCAGCATCGGAATATTGCGACCAGGCAGGTAAGTGGTAAACAGCCGCTCTGCGGCGATCTGATCCAAAGCAGAACCTGCCGGAATATAGGCATCAGGATCGGCCACAGCGACCTTTAATTGCCAGCCTGTTGTGGTTTGCGTAATCGCAATCGCATCATCCATATCCTGGGTGCTGCTGCTGTCGATGGTGAAAAACGGCACAGCGGTCAGATCACTGCGTGGGGTAGTGGCTTGCTGTTCGCTGAATTCGGACAAGGGCGCCGCTGTCGGCAGGTTATGGCGCGCTAATACGACTAGCCAGGGCGCTTCTGGATCCATAGCTTTGGCAATCAGTGCCGTCACTTCAACCAGAAATTGTTCATCTTTTAACGCGTGCTGTACCAGCGTTGCCTGCACCCAGTCGCCGTCAGCCAGTGCTTTGTCATCAATACCATTAACGGCTTTGGCTTTTAAGCCATCTTTAAACAACGGTAAGTCGGGAACGATTTGCAAACGGTTTTTAAAACGCTTAACCCGGCCGACGAAGTTTTGTAAACCGGCTTCCAGCAAGGTTTCCGGTTCGGCCTGGGTTTTGGCATCAACCTCGCGGATCACGGCGCTGATGCGGTCACCGTTTAATAGTTTTTTCATCAAGGGCGGGCTGATAAAGTGGCTTTCTTTATCACTAACCTCTAAAAAGCCGAAGTTTTTAGTGGTGGCACGGACCACGCCTTCTTTTACCGGCAGCGATTCACGGAGCTGTTGCTTCAGCTGCGCCAGTAAAGGATTGTCTTGTAACATAAGGGTTCTCGTTATCGAGCCGCCGCCACTGCAGTGGCGGCTGACGCTGCGTTAGGAAAAAATAACCGGTACCAACCACAAACAAGCTGCGGTGATACAGATAATCGATAAAATATTTAAAGCAAATCCGGCTTTCACCATGTCAGCAATTTTCAGCTGACCCGAGGCAAAGACGATAGCATTAGGCGGGGTAGCAACTGGCATCATAAAGGCGCAACTGGCGGCAATCGCCGCCGGGATCACCAGCATGGTCACCGGCATACCCATCGAAACTGCCACCGGGCCCAGTAAAGGTAAAAAGGCGGCAGCGGTGGCGGTGTTACTGGTCACTTCAGTCAGGAAAATAATCAGCGTGGTGACCAACAGGATCAGTGTTAGCATATCCAGGGTGCCAAGCTGACTGACTTGTAGCGCGATAAAATCCGCCAGACCGGATTTTTGAATTTGACTGGCCAGGGTTAAACCACCCCCGAACAACAGCAAAATACCCCATGGCAGCTTTTGGCAATCCTCCCACACCAGCACGCGCTGGCCGCTTTTCAGGCTGACCGGCAAGATAAACAGCAGCAGTGCCACGCACACTGCAGTCACAGTGTCGTTCATCGGGATACCGGTAAATTCGGTGATTTTTTTCGCCAAGGTCCAGCAGAACGCTGCGGCTAAAAAGACCATTAGTACCAGTTTTTCGGCATTTTGCATTGGCCCAAGCTCCGCCAGTTTCTGGCGGTAGATTTGCCGGCTGTCGGCCTGCACTGCGCCGTCGAGCTTAAACTGAAAGCGGGTTAACCATAGCCAGCTTAACACCAACAATACGCTGGCCAGTGGCACCCCTAACAGCATCCAGTCGGCAAAACTCAGTGTGATGTTATGCACATTTTGCAGATACCCCGCAAGCAAGGCGTTTGGCGGTGTCCCAATCAGGGTGGCGATACCACCAATACTGGCAGCATAGGCAATCGCCAGTAGTACTGCCTTGGCAGAGCTGTCTTGCTGCTGGCCGCCCTGGCTTTGCATCGCAATTACCGATAAACCAATAGGCAGCATCATGACGGCGGTGGCGGTATTCGACATCCACATCGACAGAAAGGCGGTAACCAACATCATGCCGGCAATTTGCTGGCTGGGTTTACTGCCAACCAGCAGCATGGTCAGTAAGGCAATCCGTTTGTGCAGGTTCCAGCGCTCCATCGCAATCGACAGCACAAAGCCGCCAAAAAACAGAAAAATCAGCGGATCGGCATAAGGCGCGGCAACTGCGGCAATGCTGTCGAGTTTTAGCAGCGGCAACACGGCTAATGGGATCAGCGCCGTGGCAGGAATGGGCACCGCTTCGCTAATCCACCAGATCGCCATCCATAAGGTCAGACCACACATTATCCAGGCATGACGACTAAGCTCAGCGTCGAAGGGTTCGGTAAACAGGGTTAATAAGAATAGCGCCGGGCCTAACAGCAAAGGCAAAGTGGTTTTCAGGTTGGCCAATGACATCAATAGCTCCGTTATTCTTCGTGATCTTGGTTTAGCGCATTATTGGTAACAGCATGGGCAACAGTGCTGGAATGTTGCACCAGTTGTTCCAGTTCGGCAACTTCATCGGCATCTAACAGTCGCCACTGGCCGACTTTTAATTCTGCCAGCCGCACATGCATAATGCGGGTGCGTTTTAATTTCACCACCTCATAGCCTAAAAACTCGGCCATGCGGCGGATCTGCCGGTTCAGACCTTGGGTCAGGATAATATTAAAGGTATTGCGCGAGACTTGCCGTACTTTACAGGGTAGGGTCACCGTATCCAGAATAGGCACGCCCTGGCTCATGCGCTTGATAAAGTGCTCGGTTATGGGTTTATTCACCGTGACCACATATTCTTTTTCATGCGCATTGCCGGCGCGCAGCACTTTATTAACGATATCCCCGTCGTTGGTCAGGAATATCAGGCCTTCGGAGGGCTTATCCAGCCGGCCAATGGGGAAAATCCGCTCCGGGTATTTCAGCGCATCAATAATATTGCCGGCGACCTTACGTTCAGTAGTACAGGTAATGCCAACAGGCTTATGGTAAGCGATATATACCCGTTTGGGCTTATTTTTTAGCGGCTTGCCATCTACCAGCACCGTATCGCCGGCGCTAACTTTTAGCCCCATTTCGGCACTTTGGCCATTGACAGTTACCTTGCCGGCGGCGATGAGCGCATCGGCCTCACGGCGGGAACAATAACCGGTATCACTGATAAATTTATTTAAACGCACGAGATGGCTTTCGGACATGGTGTTAACGGCAGGCTCACTGACAGCTGAAAACGTCTAGTGTAAGGGGCCTGTCTGGGCAGAGCAAGGTTTTGCCGGTAAAAGCAGATTATCGCTTGGGTTCTGCCCTGGCTTGCGGTTAAAATACCGGCAACGAACAGGGATCTGCCAATGACTATACCAATAAACAAGGCATTACCATCAGCCAGCCGACTGGTGCTGGGTTGTATGGGGCTGGGCGGGGGCTGGAATAATACGCCGCTGCACCGTCAGGATGAACAACAGGCGTTTGCACTCATTGACAGCGCACTGGAAGCCGGTATTACGGTATTTGACCATGCCGACATCTATACCTTTGGTAAAGCCGAAACCGTGTTTGGCCGCTACCTTAACGCTTTTCCGCAGCGACGTGAACAGCTGCTGCTGCAATCAAAGTGCGGAATCAAGCTGGCAACTGAGCAGCAGCCAGGCTATTACGATTTAAGCCAGGCGGCGATTTTAACTGCCGTAGATGGCATTCTTAGCCGCTTACAAACTGACTATCTTGATATATTGTTACTGCATCGGCCCGATCCTCTGTTAGAGCCAGCCGAAATTGCTGCCGCCTTCACGCAACTGCTGCAACAGGGCAAGGTTCGCCACTTTGGCGTCTCTAATATGGCCTGGCCGCAACTGCAATTGCTCCAGCGTTACCTGCCGGTACCGTTGCGGGTTAATCAACTGGAAATGAGCCTGCAGCGGCATCACTTTATCGAAGAAACCTTACTCACCGGCATGGCCGAGGGTGCCAGCCGGCATTTTGGCTATGGTACCGTGGAATATTGTCAGCAGCAGGATATACAAATCCAGAGCTGGGGCAGTCTGGCGCAAGGGCGCTATAGCCAGGCGCAGCCAGATGAATCTGCTGCTGAGCAACAAACCCGCCTGCTGGTGAGCCGTTTGGCTGCTGAATATCAGGTGGCACCTGAAGCCATAGTGCTGGCCTGGTTGCTGCGCCATCCGGCGCAGATCCAGCCGGTAATAGGCACCAGCAAAGTTGAGCGCCTGCAAGCCGCAGTGCAGGCTCAGCATATCAGCCTAAGTCGTCAGCACTGGTATCAGCTGTATATTGCTGCCCGTGGTGCCGCTTTACCTTGAGTCTGTTGCCATGCTGAACCGCTTCGCCAACCCAATCTTGTTTTTGCTGATGCTATTAGCCTGTACTGCGGTCCCGGCGGCTGACAGGGTTTTTGCGCAATTACATCAACGGGTATGGAATACTGAGCATGGTTTGCCGCAAACCTCAGTGGTGGATATTACGCAGGATCCGGCCGGCTATATCTGGGTAGCGACTGAAGGTGGCCTGGCGCGCTTTGATGGTAACCAATTTCAGGTATTCAATGCCCAGAATACCGAGTTACTCCGCAACCCCTTGTTGCGGTCGTTACATACTACTGCGGCAGGTGAATTACTGATTGGCAGCTCCGATAAACTGATCCGCTATCAGCAGCAAGAGTTTCAGGAGCTGACGCTTGACGGGCGCAGCGTTGGCAGTGTGGAGGCAATGGCTGAAAACAGCCAGGGGCAGGTGTTTATTGCCGCTGAGCAGCTGCTGCTATGGCAACAGGGGCAGCTCAGTGTACTGCCGGTACCGGGCCGGCCGGTAAGCAGCTTACTGGCGGAAGGTGATCGCTTATGGCTCGGCGGCCCAGGTTATCTGGCACTGTGGCAAAATGGCGAATATCAGTTAGTCGCTGACATGCCACAAGCAGGCTGGCTGATTACCGAGATGGTGAGCACGGCCTCTGGGTTACTGCTCGCCACCCCGCAAGGGCTATGGCGATATCAGCACGGGCAGTTAAGTCCGGCGCAGCAGCAGATCGCAGATGAGGTGTTGCTGTTGTTCCAACAGCAGGACAACTTATGGGTTGCTACCTATCAGGAATTACGGCAGTACCGGGGACAACAACTGCTGTCGGTGACCGATTTACGGCAACACAGTAAGCTTGGCTGGTTGGTGTCGGCGTTTGAAAGCCGTGAGGGTTTTCTGTGGTTTGGCAGCAAAACCCATGGCTTGCTGCGTTTTCGCGCTGATGCGACGACCAATTATGGCGTAGCATCCGATTTGCCTGATCCCTATGTCTGGGCGCTGCAAGAGGCCGGCAATGAGCTGTTAGTCGGTTACAATGGCGGTCTGGCGGCATTTGACGGCGAGCGCTTTACCAGCAAAGTGGCGCCGGCGTTACTGTCACATCATGTGGTGTATTCGTTATTTCGTGAGGCGGACGGCACCATTTGGGCCGGAACCCGGCGTGGTTTAAATAAAATCAGTGCTGATTATCAGCAGGTGCAGCGCTTTAGCGCCCTTGACCATATTCAGATTAACGGTATTACGCAGCGGCGCGATGGTAGTATCTGGGTGGCAACCTTTGACGGTTTATACCGGATCTTACCGCACAGTGATCAGCCTGAGTTGATGACGCCTTCCCTTGGCTTACCGGCAAATCGCTTTCGGATCATTTTAACCGATAGTCAGGATCGCTTATGGCTGGGGACGCCCAACGGTGCCTATGTCTGGGATGGTTTACAGCTGAAAAAAATAAGCGATCCCCGGCTTGATGGTGTTTATGTGACCTTTATTACCGAGTTAGCGGATGGCCGGATCTTGCTTGGCACCCTGCAACATGGTTTTGCTTTTGAAGATGGTCAGGGGGGCTGGCAGCACATTACGCCGGAGCAGGGGTTGCCGTCAAATGATGTCATTTATCTGGCCGAAACTGACCGCGGCCTGATTATCGCCAACTTTAATGGCGTATACCGGCTCAGCTCAGCGGTGCTGACCGGGGGAGAGCTGCAAGCACGGATCATTATCGATGATATCGGCCCGGAGGCAGGCGTTGATGGCTTGCGCTGCTGCAATGGTGCCGGTAACAGTAAAGGGGCATTGTGGCAGGGCAAGGTTTATTTACCCAGTTTAAACGGTCTGGTCAGTGTTGATCTGGCTGACCTGTCAGATCAGGTGCCGGTACCGCAGGTGTTGTTGGAGGAGATTAAGGTCGGGCAGACTTCCTGGCCACTGGCGCAGCCGCTCGTCATCGATCAGCAGAGCCGGGATCTGGTATTCAGTTTTACGGCACCGGCCTACTACCGGCCCAGGACCTTATTATTCCGCTACCGCCTTAATGGCTATGATCAGCAGTGGACGACGGTCAATGACCGGCGCCAGGCGTTTTATACCAATTTACCGGCCGGTGAGTTTAGCTTTGAAGTGCAAGCCCGTTATCAGGGCGAAGGCGAGTGGAGTGCGATTGTCAGTCAGCCGTTACAGATTAAAGCGCGCTGGTATGAACAATATTGGTTTTACGTGTTGCTGGTGTTATTGGCGCTACTGGTGATCTATGGTAGCTATCGCTTGCGCCTGCAGCGGCTGGCCCGCTTGCAGCAGCAACTGGAGCGCATGGTCACAGAGCGGACGCAAGAATTAAATCAGGCCAACCAACAACTGGCGCAGCTGAACCAGCGCTTACAGTTGTTAAGTGTAACGGATGCCTTAACAGGGTTACATAACCGGCATTATTTACAACAGGTGTTGGATGCGATTCTGGCACGGGCGCGACGGCAGCAGCGGCCGTTACTCTGTTTATTATTGGATTTGGATAATTTTAAACAGGTCAATGATTTATTGGGCCATCAGGCAGGTGATGCGGTTTTACAGCAACTGGCTGCCTTGTTAAAACGCTTACTGCGGCAATCTGATCATCTGATCCGTTGGGGTGGTGAAGAGTTTTTAATTATCCAGGAGCAGCAGGATGAGCCACTGGCATTTCTTGGTCGCTTAATGCAAGCCATCGCAGAGGAATCCTGGACAGTGAAAGGAGAATTACCTTTTGCGATCAGTTGTTCGGTTGGCGTAGTGCAGTATCCGCTGCCGGATAACAGTAGTTGGAGCTGGACTCAGGCACTGGCATTGGCAGACAAAGCTTTATATCAGGTAAAGACCCATGGCAAGGCCGGCTGGTTGATGTTAACGCCGGTTGCCAAAGCCACCGCAGCGCAAAGTTGGTTACAGCAAGATGTGTTACAACTGTTGCAAAGTGGCAGTTTTAGTTATGTTGGCAGCAGTCTGGTGAGTCAGCAGTTGCAGCAGGAGCTGGCAAGCACGGAGCAATAATGCTCTGGCTTGCCGCTACAGGTTACATATTCGGATAGTTAGGACCGCCGCCACCCTCTGGTGTCACCCAGGTAATGTTTTGGCTCGGATCTTTAATATCACAGGTTTTACAGTGAATGCAGTTTTGGGCATTGATCTGCAGTCTTGGCCCTTTATCCTGCTCTTCAACAATCTCATAAACGCCAGCCGGGCAATAGCGCTGGGCGGGCTCTGCATACTTAGCCAGGTTCACCTGAATAGGAATGCTGGAATCTTTCAGTTTCAGATGGCAGGGTTGCTCTTCTTCATGGTTGGTGTTCGACAGGTAAACTGAGCTTAAACGATCGAAACTGATTTGATTATCCGGCTTCGGATATACGATAGGGCTGCAATTGGCAGCCGGTTTGAGCTGGGCATAATCGTGCTGGTCGTCTTTTAAAGTAAGCGGTAAGCGACCACTAAACCAGTTTTGATCCAGGGTATTAAAGGCGCCGCCCCAGAACGTGCCAAATTTATGGATTGCCGGGCCGAAATTACGTGAACGGTACAGTTCATCGTACAGCCAGCTGTCTTTAAAGGCAGTGGCAAAGCCGGTTAAATCCTGGCCACCGTTATCACCGTTCAATAAGGCCTGAGCTACCACTTCAGCGGCCAGCATGCCGGATTTCATCGCGGTATGGTTGCCTTTAATCTTGGCAAAGTTCAGGGTGCCGGCATCACAGCCAATTAATAAACCACCATTAAAACTCATTTTTGGCAGGCTGTTCAGGCCGCCTTTGGCAATAGCGCGGGCACCGTAGGACACGCGTTTACCGCCTTTTAAATATTGTTTTAAAGTCGGGTGTTGCTTGTAGCGTTGAAACTCTTCAAAGGGGTTTAGGTAAGGGTTGCTGTAGTTCAGGTCAATAATTAAACCGACCACGACCTGCTGACCTTCAGCATGATACAGATAGCCACCGCCGCTGGCGTCATCTAAAGGCCAACCGGCAGAGTGCACCACCAAACCAGCATGATGCTGTTCGGCCGGCACATCCCAGATTTCTTTAAAGCCAATTGCATAATGCTGTGGCGACTTGCCGTCATCCAGCGCAAAGTGTTTAATCAGTTGTTTGCCCAAATGACCGCGGCAGCCTTCGGCAAACAAGGTGTATTTGGCCAGTAATGCCATGCCGGGGGTGTAGCTGTCTTTGGGTTGGCCTTCGCGATCCAGGCCCATATCACCAATCAGAATACCTTTGACCGTGTTATCTTCCAGCACCAGCTCACTGGCGGCAAAACCCGGGAAAATTTCTACACCGAGCGCTTCGGCTTGCTCCGCCAGCCAGCGGCACAGGTTAGCGGCTGAGATAATATAGTTACCGCTGTTATGCATGGTCTTAGGGACGGCAAAGCCCGGTAGCTTGCGCGCATTCTGCTCATCACTAAACAGATAGATATCATCATGGGTGACTGGGGTATTTAGCGGCGCACCGCGCTCTGACCAATCCGGGAGCAATTCGTTCAGCGCGCGGGGTTCAAAGACAGCACCGGATAAAATATGGGCGCCGACTTCAGAGCCTTTTTCTACCACACAAACACTGATTTCCTGGCCTGCGCTTTCGGCCTGTTGCTTTAAACGAATAGCAGCCGACAGACCCGCCGGGCCTGCGCCAACGATGACCACGTCGTATTCCATTGCTTCTCTTTCCACCGGATTACCTCTCTTGCGTTGGCAGGTTGGGCTATGTTTATTGTGGAGTATGCCTGAGCTTTGCCACAGCCGCCTGTTTTGTGGATGCTATTGTTTACAGATTTTTTTATAAACATGGGAATTTATTGAGGGTAGCAGGATATTGCAGGTTGACGTTAACGTCAACAGGAAGTAGATTGTCGGCCATACTCAAAGTTATTAGTTTACCTGCACGTAAAGCAACCCGGGCAAGGGTTGTCGCATTCAGATGAGGCCATTATGAAGATACTAGTTCCGGTAAAACGGGTTATCGATTACAACGTTAAGGTTCGGGTTAAACCGGATAACAGTGGTGTGGATCTGGCGAACGTGAAGATGGCGTTAAACCCATTCTGCGAAATTGCGGTGGAAGAAGCCGTGCGTTTAAAAGAAGCCGGCGTTGCCACTGAGGTGGTGGTGGTCACTATCGGGAATAAAGCCGCACAAGAACAGCTGCGTACCGCGCTGGCGCTGGGCGCCGATCGTGCGCTGCAGCTGGAGACTGAACTTAACCTGGATTCACTGCAAGTGGCCAAGTTACTGGCCAAGGTGGTCGCAGAAGAGCAGCCACAGCTGGTGATTATGGGTAAGCAAGCCATCGATTCGGATAATAACCAAACGGCACAGATGCTAGCTGCCTTAACCGGTATGGGGCAAGGTACGTTCGCGTCGAAAGTGGTGGTAGCAGACGGTAAGGTGCAGGTGACTCGTGAGATTGACGGTGGTCTGCAAACGGTTGCCTTGACACTGCCGGCCGTAGTATCTACGGATCTGCGTTTAAATGAGCCGCGCTATGCCTCCTTACCGAATATTATGAAAGCGAAGAAAAAGCCGCTGGATGTCAAAGCCGCCGATAGCCTGGGTGTGGCACTGGAAAGTAAGGTTAATACGCTGAAAGTGACGACACCACCAAGCCGTCAGGCCGGGGTGAAAGTAGAAAGCGTCGCCGAATTGGTAGCCAAGTTAAAAGATGAAGCAAAGGTGATCTGATGAGCATTCTGGTAATAGCTGAACATAACAATAGTGCGCTGAAAGCGGATACCTTTAAAACCGTACAGGCTGCCAGTCAGCTTGGTGGTGAAATCCATGTGCTGGTTGCTGGTCAGGCGTGTCAGGCTGCGGCAGCTGAAGCCACAAGCATTGCCGGTGTCAGCAAAGTATTAGTTGCCGATGCCGCGCCTTATGCGCATCAGCTGGCAGAGAACGTCGCTGCCTTAGTGGCAGAGTTAGGTGCCGGTTATAGTCATATTCTGGCAGCCGCCACCACCGGTGGTAAGAATATGTTGCCGCGGGTGGCGGCGCTGTTAGATGTGGCGCAAATTTCTGACATTATTGCCATCGAAAGTGCAGATACCTTTGTGCGGCCAATCTATGCCGGTAATGCGATTGCTACGGTGCAGTCGGCTGATGCCATTAAAGTATTAACAGTTCGTAGTGCGGCCTTTGCCGCTGCAGCAACCGGCAATAACGCGCCTATTGAGGCCGTCGCGGTGGTTAAAGATTTAGGCGTATCCAGCTTTGTTGCCGAAGAGCTGACTAAATCAGAGCGGCCAGAGCTGACCGCCGCCCGGGTGATTATCTCCGGTGGTCGGGGCATGCAAAATGGCGAGAACTTTGCGCTGTTAAATGGCATTGCCGATAAGCTGAACGCTGCCATTGGCGCCTCGCGCGCTGCGGTTGATGCTGGTTTTGTGCCAAATGATATGCAGGTCGGTCAGACCGGTAAAATTGTGGCGCCTGATCTGTACATTGCGGTCGGTATTTCTGGCGCTATCCAGCATCTGGCTGGTATGAAAGACTCAAAAGTGATCGTTGCCATCAACAAAGATCCGGAAGCACCGATTTTCCAGGTTGCCGATTATGGTCTGGTCGGCGATCTCTTTACGGTATTACCGGAATTGGAAGCTGCGCTCTAAGCCGGTAAAACCTGATGCCCAACTAAGCCAGCCTCGTCGCTGGCTTTTTTTATGAGGCATATTTACTATAGCACCACACTTCAGGGAGAAACCTTATGCCACCTGTGATCCGCCATGCCGAGCCAGCCGATTTAGCCGCTGTCAAAGCCATCTATGACCAACCCAGCGTCTATGCCAATACGTTGCAGCTACCGTTTCAACCGCAAGCGAAGTGGCAGAGTTTGTTTGAGCCACAATCGGGTTTTTATAATCTGGTGGCTGAACTCGAAGGCCAGGTGGTGGGGCAGCTCGGGTTACAGGTGATGCAAAATCCGCGGCGACGGCATGCGGCGGAATTTGGTATGGGCGTATCTGAGCCATTCCAGGGGCAGGGTATTGGTTCGGCCTTGTTACGTGCCGCGCTGGATTTAGCCGATAACTGGTTGGCCCTGCGGCGGGTGGAGCTGCTGGTATACAGCAGTAACGAGTCAGCCATTGCACTGTATGAACGCTTTGGTTTTGAAGTTGAAGCCGAACTGGCCGATTATGCCTATCAATACGGCAACTATATCAGTGCGCTGGTGATGTCGCGGCTGCGAAATACGGCTTAAAGGCAATAAAAAACCGCCGGTGGGCGGTTTTTCTTTAGCATTAGCAGTTAGTTCTGCTCGCTGTTTTTCTTGCACTGCACTGTGTCTTCACATTCACCATACATATATAAACTGTGGTGAGTCAGTTTAATACCATGCTGTTTGGCAATCGCCAGTTGGCGCTGCT
The DNA here is from genome assembly GCF_001704375.1 of Alishewanella sp. HH-ZS. Lineage (NCBI taxonomy): Bacteria > Pseudomonadati > Pseudomonadota > Gammaproteobacteria > Alteromonadales > Alteromonadaceae > Alishewanella > Alishewanella sp. HH-ZS. The sequence goes on from NZ_LZEJ01000037.1 coordinate 39,680, forward strand.
CGATGGTGTCGTCTTCAAACTCAACCACCTTGCCGCACTTCAGGCAGACTAAATGGTCGTGGTGGTTGGCGCCGGCCAGCTCGAACACTGACTTACCGCCTTCGAAATGGTGGCGGGTTAAAATGCCGGCATCATCAAACTGGTTTAGTACCCGGTATACGGTCGCCAGACCGATATCCTCACCGATGTCCAGTAATAGCTTATATACATCTTCGGCACTGATATGCTGGTTTTTCGGATCCTGCAGGATCTCCAGGATCTTCACCCGGGGCAGTGTGACCTTTAAGCCAGCCTTACGTAACTCGGTATTATGATCGTTCATAGCAACTCTTATCTAAACGTGAACTTACAGGGATTATAAAGAGATTAGTTTTATATTCAATTGCTTTATCCCTTTTCTATTTTTAGTTGCACATATAGCCGCTTACAGCTTGGTTTTACGCTTGTTTCGTTGAGGGCACTGCTGCGGATTTGTCGTGATAGGCGTTACCAAACTTGCTGAAATCGAAAAGCCGGGTAGAATGCACTCCACAGGTCATACCAGAGAGTGATTTATGCGTTGGGCATTTAAACCGGGCGTTATGCGCCATTTACTGAATTTCTGGCCACCGTTTTTTTTCAGTGGCATTAAGGTAGCGGAGCTGAGCAGCGACTATCGCTATTGCCGGGTCGAGCTGAAATCACGGCCCTGGACCCGCAATATTAATAGTAGCCAGTTTGGTGGTTCGATGTTTGCGATGACCGATCCGATTTATCCGTTGCTGCTAATGGGCGCCCTGGGTAAAGAATATCTGGTGTGGGATAAACAGGCCGATATCAACTATATCAAACCGGGTTACAGCCGTTTAACCGCTGAGTTCTGGCTGTCGGATGAGATGGTGGAGCAGGTTAAACGTGAGACCGACGGCGGCGAGAAGTTTTTTCCGCAGTTTCTGGTGCATATTAAAGATACTAATAACCAGGTGGTATGCGAAGTCAATCGCACTGTCTATATCCGGAAAAAGCCAAAGTACCGCGCAACCGAGTCAGCAACTAAGGCATAAAAAAAGCCGGCGAACCGGCTTTTTCTGCTGTGAACGGCTGCTAAAACGGCAGCTTACAGCTTGGCAAATTCCGCCAGGCTCATTTCATCATAAATCTGCTTACACCATTGCTTAACCCGTTGCTCGGTCAGCTCCGGCTGGCGATCTTCATCGATGCCCAGGCCAATAAAGTGGTTGTCATCGACCAGTGCTTTTGAGGCAACAAAGTTGTAGCCGGCAGTTGGCCAATGGCCGACAATAATGGCGCCTTTCGGCTCGATAATATCGCGCAGGGTGCCCATCGCATCCAGGAAGTACTCAGCGTAATCTTCCTGATCGCCACAGCCGAAAATCGCGACCAGCTTGTTATTAAAGTCGATATTTTCCAATTCCGGGAAGAAATCATCCCAGTCGCATTGGGCTTCACCGTAGTACCAGGTTGGGATCCCGAGCAGCAGTAGATCGAAGCTTGCAATATCTTCTTTGCTGCTTTTCGCGATATCACGAATATCGATTAAGTTTTTACCCAGTTCTTTCTGGATCATCTTGGCGATATGTTCGGTGTTACCGGTATCGCTACCAAAAAAAATACCCACTGTTGCCATAGTTAACGCCTTCTTACCTGGCCAAAGCCTGTTCTAACAGATGTTCAATAAAATTACTGCGTGTCATCTTGGCCAAAGCCGCTGCCTGATCGAGTTTGTCACACAGCTGCTCTGACACCTTGCATTCGATACGCTTTAACCCCTTTACGCGATCGCGCTTGATTTGGTTGCGCTTGTTCAGTTTTAACTGTTCTTCCCGCGGCAGGGGGTTAGTTTTCGGTCTGCCGGGGCGCTTGTCCAGCGCAAATAAATCAATGGTGGTGCGATCGGTGGCTATTTTCGCCATGACGTCGCCTCTTATTCGAAAAAATACTGCAATACACTTTTCACGATAAAGACCAGCGGTGATAAAAACAGCACCAGCCAGACAAAAAATTGCCCCATTTTCGGAGCCTGACTTTTCTTCAGTACATCGCGGATCGCCAGTACGATAAAAATGTATAACACACCCAGGCCAAGCCACAGGCCAATGCTTTCAAACTGCTCTACACTCATTTGCAATGGTCGTCCCGAAAAAAGTGCGCGCACTATAGCACAACTGGCGCAGCTTTTTCTGCGCTAGCTCAATAAAAAATCGCGCACAATTTTATTAAACGCCGCCGGTTTCTCAGCATGCAGCCAATGGCCGGTGCCTTCGATCACTTTGGCTTGCGCCGCCGGAAAATGTGCCAGGATAGTCGGCCGATGCTCAGGCAAGATGTAATCGGAGTTGCCGCCTTTGATAAAGAGTGTCGGACCATCAAAGACTCCCTCGGCAACCGGAGCACCAATAAGCGCCTGATAATGCGTACTTAAGGCATCCAGATTAAAACGCCAGCGAAAGCCGGTCTCGGTTTTATCCAGGCTTTTTAGTAAAAACTGTCGCACGCCTGCTTCCTGGATATAGGCCGCCAGCAGTTGATCTGCTTCGGCCCGGCTGCTTAGGGTAGTTAAATCAAGGCTATTCAGACCGGCAAAGATACTGTTATGCCGGGGTGGATAACCGACAGGGGCGATATCGGCCAGGATCAGGCGCTGTGGTTTAATCGTGTTTTGCAGCGCATATTGCATGGCAATTTTGCCGCCCATGGAATGGCCAAGCAGTGCAAAGGGCTTAAGTGCCAGACTGTCCAGTGTTTCAGCCAGATCTGCGGCCAGTAACGGATAACTCATGTCGTTACTCTGTGGCGAGCGGCCATGGTTACGCACATCAATATTCAGTACCTGAAACTCATCCTGCAGTGCACGAGCGATCACACCCAGATTTTCAAAACTGCCGAACAGGCCGTGGATCAGCACCACCAGCGGCCCCTGACCGTTAAGTTGATAATTTAGTATCATAACCGCTACTCTTTTGCTTTACGGAGTCTTAGTAATAGCGGGCTATTCTAGCAAAACATCAGCCCAGCGTCAGGCACCGGCGGAAACTCGCATCTTTTGCTGCTTTGGGTATATAATCAGGCCAATTTGAGGTAACGGATTAACACTATGAAAACCATTGAAATTGACGACGATCTTTATCAGTTTATCGCCGGCCAGACCCAGCGTATTGGCGAAAGTGCCTCAGATATTCTGCGTCGTTTACTACCCGGTGCCCCTGTCAAAGCTGCTGTAAACACTGCACCTGTCAAAGCTGCTGTAAACACTGCACCTGTCGCAGCAGCGGTGGTCGAACCTGCTGGCAAAACTAAAGCCGGTAATATTTTTGATCTGGTAACACCGCAGGATTTACAAACCGAACAGAATATCGTTGGTCGCTTTTTATACCTGTTATCGGTTTTGGCGCGGGTACACAAAAAAGATTTTGCCAAGGTGCTGGAGATTAAAGGTCGCAACCGGCTGTATTTTGGGACTTCGGCCGAGGCGTTAAACGAAGCGGGCAGCAGCACTAACCCGAAGCAAATTCCTAATACCAACTTCTGGGTGATCACCAACTCCAATACCACCCGGAAAAAAATGATGCTGACGGAAACTGCGATTAAACTTGGCTATAGTGCTGAAGACGCTGAGCGTATCCGCGACTTACTCTGATTAACTGAATTACGCTAAAAAGGAAGTGCCCATGTCATTACATCCGCTGGCAGGTCAGCCAGTTCCAAACGAACTTATTCCGAATATCTGCCGGTTGATGACGGCTTACTATGTACTGGAGCCCGATGTGCATCAACATCCGGAGCATAAAGTCAGTTTTGGTACCTCCGGCCATCGCGGCAGTGCCCTGCAGCACACCTTTAATGAGCCACATGTACTGGCTGTTTGTCAGGCAATTGCCGAGTATCGGAAAAAACAGGGCATTACCGGGCCATTATTTTTAGGTAAAGATACCCATGCCTTGTCCGAGGCAGCTTTTGCCAGCGCACTGGAAGTGCTGATTGCCAATAAAATTCAGGTCTGCATCCAGAAAGACTTAGGCTATACCCCGACACCGGTGATTTCTCACGCTATTCTGACGCACAACGACGGCGAAAGCAGCCAACTGGCCGATGGTATCGTGATTACGCCTTCGCATAATCCACCGGAAGACGGCGGCATTAAATACAACCCGCCGCATGGTGGTCCGGCAGATACCGATGTCACCGATTGGATTGAAAAACGCGCCAATGAGCTGTTAGCCAAAGATCTGGAAGGCGTGCGGATGATGCCTTATGCACTGGCGATTCAGTCAGGCTATTGTCAACACATCGATTATATTCAGCACTATGTTGATGACTTAGAAAACGTGATTGATATGGGGGCCATTGCCAAAGCCGGCATTCGTATTGCCGTCGATCCGATGGGCGGTTCGGGCATTGCGTTCTGGCCCAGAATTGCTGAGCGCTATGGCCTGAATATCACCGTGGTCAATGACAAGGTGGATCCGTCTTTTAGTTTTATGTCGCTGGATAAAGACGGCAAAATCCGCATGGATTGCTCGTCAGCCCATGCCATGGCAAGCTTAATTCAACTGAAAGATCAATTTGATATTGCGATTGGCAATGATCCGGATTTTGATCGCCATGGCATAGTGACCCGTAGTGGCGGTCTGATGAACCCGAATCACTATCTGGCCGTTGCCATTAACTATCTGCTGGCCAACCGGCCGCAGTGGGGCGCTGAGCTGGCGATTGGTAAAACCCTGGTCTCCAGTGCGCTGATTGACCGTGTGGTTGCGGCGCAGGGCCGGGTGCTAAGCGAAGTGCCGGTCGGCTTTAAATGGTTTGTCGATGGTTTACATAAAGGCGAGATCGCCTTTGGTGGCGAAGAAAGTGCCGGTGCCAGTTTCCTGCGCCATAATGGCACTGTCTGGTCGACCGATAAAGATGGCTTTATTCTGGGCTTACTGGCCGCCGAAATGCTGGCAAAAACCGGGGTTGACCCTTATCTGCAGTATCAGGCGTTAACCCGTAAGCTAGGTTCGCCACTATACCGGCGTCTGGATGCACCGGCGTCTGCGGCACAGAAGGCGGCGCTGAAAAATCTGGATGTCAGCAGTGTTAAGGCCACCTGCCTGGCCGGCGATCCCATTACGGCGGTGCTGACCAAGGCGCCGGGTAATAATGCCGGCATCGGCGGTGTTAAGGTCGTTACCAAAAATGGTTGGTTTGCCGCCCGTCCGTCTGGCACCGAAAATGCCTATAAAATCTATCTGGAGAGCTTTGTCGATCAGGCACATCTGGAGCAACTGGAACAGGATGCGAAAGCCTTTGTGGCAGCGGTATTTGCGAACAGTTGAATATAAAAAGGATTTAAAAGTAAGGGGTTAGGTAAGGCTAACCCCTTTTTTGTCACTTGCGTACTGATAGTTAGTTATGTAATTAACTTACGAAATGATGGGTAGTCTTTGCCAAAAGTGCGATTTTGCGGTATTGTTTTTGTAATTTTTCTACAATTATTACTGTGTAACATCGCTGACTGTGGCGAATACATTTGGGACTGGCAATGAAAAAGACCTCTACAGCTTCGGCAGCAAAGGCTGCCAACACTGCCGCTGAGCAGCTTAAAGAAAGTATTATCAAACACTTACACTCCACGCTTGGCACCGACGTTAATAAAGCCAGCCATCAGGCCTGGTGGCGCGCGACCTGTGCTGCGGTAAACGAGCAGGTTTTCGATGGCCTGCGCAATACCCAACGCACCCATTATGAGCAAGATACCCGGGCGCTGCACTATTTTAGCCTTGAGTACCTGATGGGGCGGATGTTCAGCAATAACCTGCATAACCTTGGCATTTATCAGGACGCCAAACAGGCACTGGCTGAGCTGGGGCTGGATATTGCCGATCTGGAGCAGCAGGAAGAGGATATGGCGCTGGGTAACGGCGGCCTGGGTCGTCTGGCAGCCTGCTTTATCGAATCACTGGCGACGTTAAATTACCCGGCCGTGGGTTACGGCATTCACTATGAGAACGGCCTGTTCCAGCAGAGCTTCCAGGATGGCCGGCAGATTGAGCGGCCGGATAGCTGGCGTGAGTACGGTAACCCGTGGGAAATTTGTCGCCCGGAATCGGTGCAGGAAATTGCCGTATATGGCTATGTCGAAACCGTATTTGACTTACAGGGCCAGATGAAAAAAGTCTGGCACCCGGGCCGGATCATCAAGGGGGTGCCGTGGGATATTCCTATCGTCGGCTATGATGGCGGTGCGGTAAACGTATTGCGCTTGTGGGAAAGCCGCGCCTCTGACTTCTTTAACTGGGACGTGTTTAACTCCGGCGGTTATGTTGATGCCGCGCGGGAAAACGTGGAAGCGGAAAACATCTCTAAGGTCCTGTACCCGAACGATGAAACTGATGCCGGTAAAGAGCTGCGTCTGATTCAGCAGTATTTCTTCTGCTCTTGCTCGTTAAAAGACATTATCCGCCGCTATAAGCGTCGCCATGGCGATGACTGGAGCCACTTTGGCAAGCAGGTGGTCATTCAATTAAACGATACCCACCCGGCGGTGGCGATACCGGAACTGATGCGGATTCTGGTTGACCGTGCTGAAATGGCATGGGATGACGCCTGGGCGATTTGTCAGCAGGTATTTGCCTACACTAACCATACCTTATTGCCGGAAGCACTGGAAAAATGGCCACTGCGCTTATTTGAAAAAGTGCTGCCACGGCATATCGAAATTATTTACGAAATTAACCGCCGCTTCCTGCTTGAGCAGGTAGAAATGCGCTGGCCGGGTGACAATGCGAAGAAGCGCAAGCTGTCGATTATCGAAGAAGGCCATGAGCAGATGGTGCGGATGGGGCATTTGTCGGTGGTGGGCTCCTTTAAGGTGAACGGGGTGGCAGAAATTCACTCCAAGCTGGTGAAATCTGATCTGTTCCCGGAAATGGTGGCGCTGTGGCCGGATAAATTTACTAACGTTACTAACGGTGTAACACCGCGGCGCTGGTTAAAAGCCTGTAACCCAAGGCTGGCTACCTTGCTGGATGCCAAGGTGGGTGACGATTGGCCAACCGATCTGAAAAAGCTGCATAAGCTGGCTGACTTTGCTAAAGATCCTGCATTGCAGGATAACTTTATGGCGATTAAGCAGCAGAACAAAGCCGATCTGGCGCGGGAAATTAAAAAGCTGACCCGGATTGAAGTGGATCCGGCGGCGCTGTTTGATGTGCAGATCAAACGCCTGCATGAATACAAACGGCAGCACCTGAACCTGCTGCATATCCTAGCGTTGTACCGGCGTATTCTGCAAAACCCGGATTATGATATGGTGCCACGGGTGTTCCTGTTTGGTGCTAAGGCGGCACCGGGCTATAAGCTGGCAAAAGAGATTATCTATGCGATTAACAAGGTCGCCGATAAGATCAACCACGATAAGCGGGTGAAAAACCGCATTAAAGTGGTGTTTATGCCAAACTACCGGGTGAGCTTAGCTGAGAAGATGATCCCGGCCGCGGATGTCTCGGAGCAGATCTCTACCGCCGGTAAAGAGGCCTCAGGCACCGGTAATATGAAGCTGGCGTTAAACGGCGCTATAACGGTCGGTACCCTGGATGGCGCCAATATTGAAATCGCTGAGGAAGTTGGTGCGGATAATATCGCGATCTTCGGTTTAACCGTTGATGAAGTAAAAGCCTTATATGAGAGCGGCTATAACAGTTACGATTATTATCATAATAACCCGGAGCTGAAAGCTATTCTGGATTGGCTGGAAACCGATTATTTTACGCCGGGTAAACCGGGTGAGTTAGCGGCGATTAAACGTAGTTTACTGGAAGGCGGCGACCCTTACCTGGTGCTGGCCGACTTTGAATCCTACCTGGCGGCACAGAAAAAAGTGGATACCTGGTATCGCGATAAAGCGCTGTGGGCAGAAAAAGCCATTCTGAATACCGCTTCGGTTGGTAAATTTACCTCAGATCGCTCGATTGAAGATTATGTAGAGCGGGTATGGCAATTAAAGCCGTGCCAAATCAAAAAGTAAACTCCGCACGACCCACCAGGGCGCATCCAGTGCGCTCTTGAGCAGAGTAACCAAGGCAGCGCGATAAGCTGCCTTTTTTTATGTGCGCCGGGCATGGCGCGCA
>NZ_LZEJ01000038.1:0-27223 GCF_001704375.1 Alishewanella sp. HH-ZS
AATTTGTGGGGATCCCTCAGGTATCGTTAAGTTGCCATGATTTCACTGACTGGTAGATCCCGGCATTAATTGGCTGGTCGGGCTTGTGCTTTAACAGGAATCCGCTATCGTGACGCCAATTTCGTGCTTTGGTTAGACAAATGGCAAATTTTGCAGAACTCTTTAGCAATAATAAAAACTGGGCAGACCGCATAGAGCGTGAACAGCCCGGTTTCTTTAAACAATTATCGGAACAACAAGCGCCAGAGTATCTGTGGATCGGTTGCTCTGATAGCCGGGTTCCGGCTAATGAAATTGTTGGACTAATGCCAGGCGAACTCTTTGTGCATCGTAACGTGGCCAACCTGGTGGTGCACTCCGATATGAACTGCCTGTCAGTATTGCAGTACGCCATTGATATTCTTAAAGTAAAGCATATTCTGGTGGTCGGTCATTATGGCTGTGGTGGCGTTAAGGCTGCTTTGCTGAATCAGCGGGTCGGCTTTGTCGATAACTGGCTACATAATGTCAAAGATGTGTATGCCCTGCACCGCCAGCAAATTGATTGCCTGGAAACCGAAGACCAACGTGTTAACCGCTTGATTGAGCTAAATGTGGTCGAGCAGGTTAAGAATCTTTGCCATACCAGTTTTGTGCAGGAAGCCTGGGAGCGGGGTCAGCAACTGTCGGTGCATGGCTGGGTCTATAGTTTACGCAATGGCCGGGTCAAAGATCTTAAAGTCAGCCACTCCAGTCTGGAACAAATCGATAAGATCTACGCCCTGGACCCGCAGGAGCTGCCTGATACGTACTAAAGCGGCACGCGCCAGCACGTACCTTTTACCGCTGACACAGGCAGGATGTCAGCTTACAGGATTACAGTTTTGTTGCCATGTACAAAGACCCTATCTTCAGTAATAAAGGCTAAGGCTTCACTTAACGCCGCTTTCTCGACATCGCGACCCGCTTTCTCCATATCCTCTGCACTGTAACTGTGATCCACCGGTAACACTTTTTGCTGAATAATGGGCCCCTCATCCAAATGATTATTCACAAAATGGGCGGTGGCACCAATAATTTTTACCCCACGTTCAAAAGCCTGCTGGTAGGGTTTAGCCCCGATAAAGGCCGGTAAAAAGCTGTGATGGATATTGATAATCCGGTTTGGGTAACGGGCAACAAAGGCCGGGGTCAGGATACGCATAAATTTGGCCAGGATCAGATATTGCGGCTGATAAGGCGTAATGACTTCCAGCAGCGCCTGCTCGTGCGCCTCGCGACTCAATCCTTGGTGACTGACAAAATGATAGGGAATTTCAAAACGCTTTGCTAACTGCGCCAACTCTGGATGATTGCCGACAATAGCGGCTATCTCCAGCTGCAGCGAGCCGTCGTAGACTTTCATCAGGATATCGCCCAGACAGTGCGCTTCCTTGGTAACCATGATGACGACCCGCTTTGCCTGTCGGCTTAGCAAACTACGGCTGCTACCTGCTGGCAAAGCCCGATCCAGATCGGCCAGTAAGGTGGTTTCATTAAAGATGCCGTCCAGCTCGGTGCGCATATAAAACTGCCCGCTGACCGGATCAACGTACTCGGTATTACGGCTGATATTCAATTGGTGCTTGTAGCAAATATTGGTGATCTGCGCGATCAGCCCCTTGGAGTCGGGACATTCGGTTAATAGGATGCGCTGTTCCATAAAGTCATTCCACTGCATGCTTGGCTTATCATCATAGTCCGCATTCTGACAACATATCCATCTGGCGTCAAAACCATTTAGATGGCCAAACCAACTTTGCTTGTTGTTTGTCGCCCCGGCTTGCATAATAAAGTCTGAATAAAAACGCTGACTTAACCAAGCGAGCAGGATGACAGAGCAGTATCAGATGCAGGTGATCGGTTATATTGAATCACCTTATAAACAAAAGTTTGCGATCCCACGCCAGCCAGGCCTGATTGCGGCAGCACATGGCAAACTGGTGCTGCGAGCTCCCTTTGCAGACGAAACCTTTGTCCGGGGTATTGAGGCCTTCAGCCATTTGTGGTTGCTGTTTGTGTTTCATGAAACCGCGGATAAGGGTTGGTCACCATTGGTACGCCCACCTCGCTTAGGCGGCAACGTCCGTAAAGGCGTCTTCGCCACCCGGGCGACATTTCGCCCCAACCCGATAGGTATGTCGGTGGTGAAGCTGGAAGGCGTGAGCCAGAAAAAGGGACAAATCGAGTTGCTAATCAGTGGGCTGGACTTACTACACGGTACGCCCATCCTTGATATCAAGCCTTATCTGCCTTACTCAGACGCCCTGCCGCATGCCAGCGGCGGCTTTGCGGATGCGGCACCAGAAACCACTATGACCGTCAGTTTTTCAGAGGATGCGGCCGGCTTTTGTCAGCGCCAGCGTGCTTATCCGGATCTGCAGAATCTGATCGAACAAGTGTTAAAACAGGATCCGCGGCCGTCTTATAAAAAGCAGCGCCAAAGTGAACAACATTACGGTATGACACTGTATAACTTTAATATTAAGTGGACTGTTAATGGAGAACATAACCATGTTACTGAAATCCTTCAGTTGCCTGAGCCTGATTGCCAGCAGTAGTCTGGCACTGGCGATCCCGGCGTTACCCGAACCGGTCAGTAACAATGCCGTTGCTGCCACCAGTATCCGGGATAAAACCTATATTTTATCGGTTGGCGGCCTGGGGCCCGGTAAACAAATCAGCGATCAGCACAATAAAGTCTGGCTGCATACGCTGGGAGAATTTAGCTGGAGCACTTTACCTGCCCTACCGAGCCAGCAGCGACTGGCTGGCCGTATCGGTAGCAGTGCGGTGGCACTAAATAACAACTTCTTTATCTTTGGCGGCGCCCTGGTGCAGGCCGATGGTTCAGCCATTACTGCGAGCGATAGCTACCGCTTGGATCCGGTCACGCGGCGCTTTACCCGTCTGAATGATATGCCAGTGCCGGTTGACCATGCTGCGGCAGTGCCACACCAGAACCGTTATATTTATCTGGTCAGCGGCTGGAGCGACCATGGCACCGTCAATCTGGTGCAGGTATTTGATAACTTTACCCAGCGCTGGGCGCAGGCCACGCCTTTTCCCGGTGCGCCGGTCTTCGGCCATGCTGCCACTATCGCCGCCAATCAGTTAGTGGTTTGTGATGGTGTTACCCTGCATTACGCCCAAGACCAGGCGCCAGCGTTACAAAAGTCGCCGGCTTGCTGGGCCGGTACTCTGGGTAGTGAGCCGCTTAAAATCAGTTGGCGCCAGATCCCGCATCCCGATCAACAGGGCCGGTATCGTTTAGCCGCCAGCACAGTGCGCCTGAATGGTGAAGAATTTGCAGCCTTTATCGGCGGCAGTGATACCCCCTACCGCTTAAATGGTGTCGGCTATCAGGGCGAGGCCGCAGAACCCTTGGCTGCGGTGTGGCTATACTCACCAAAGCAGCAACGCTGGTTTAAAGGCGAGGCCGCCACCGCAGTGATGGACCTGCGGGCTTTAGTGGAGATCAACGGCAGTTTTTACAGCCTGGGCGGGATGCTCGCGCAGCAGCAAGTGACCAATCAGGTAATTAATCAGCAGATTAAACTTCTGCCCGAGTAAAACCGTTGCTAGAATAGCCGCCACTTAAGAATCAGCTTTTTACAGAGAATCGCATGCGCACCAGTCAGTATTTATTATCGACCATGAAAGAGACCCCGGCCGATGCCGAGGTGATCAGCCATAAACTTATGCTGCGCGCCGGAATGATCCGTCGTCTGGCCTCGGGGATGTACACCTATCTGCCGTCTGGTGTGCGGGTGCTGCGTAAAGTTGAGCAAATTGTCCGCGAAGAAATGAATAAAGCCGGCGCCATTGAGGTATTAATGCCGTTGGTACAACCGGCTGAGCTGTGGCAGGAATCGGGGCGCTGGGAAAAAATGGACGCTGAGCTGCTGCGCTTTGTTGACCGCCACCAGCGCGACTTTGTGCTGGGGCCAACCCATGAAGAAGTCATTACCGATCTGGTACGCCGCGAAATCACCAGCTATAAACAGCTGCCGCTGAATCTGTATCAGATCCAAACTAAATTCCGTGATGAGCGCCGGCCACGCTTTGGCGTAATGCGCGCGCGTGAATTCCTGATGAAAGACGCCTACTCTTTCCACTTAAGTCAGGAATCGCTGCAGCAAACCTATGATGCGATGTATAGCGCCTACTGCAATATTTTTAACCGCTTAGGTCTGGACTACCGGCCAGTGCTGGCTGATACCGGCGCTATCGGCGGCAGTGTCTCGCACGAGTTCCATGTCCTTGCTGCCTCAGGTGAAGATGCGATTGCCTTTTCAGATACCAGCGATTACGCCGCAAACATCGAAATGGCGGAAGCCAAGGCACCGGCAGGCCCCCGCCCTGCCCCGACGCAGCAGCTGACACAGGTAGCAACCCCTGACGCGAAAACGGTCGCTGAAGTTGCCGCGCTGTTACAGCAGCCGGCCAGTCAAATCAGCAAAACGCTGATTGTCTATGCCGCCAAAGCCAGTGACGATGCGCCACAGACATTGGTTGCCCTGGTACTGCGTGGCGATCACGAATTAAACGAAATTAAAGCCGAAAAGCTGCCACAAGTTGCCAGCCCGCTGGTGTTTGCTTCGGAAGAAGAAATCCGCGCCGTGATGGGTGCCGGCCCGGGTTCATTAGGCCCGGTAAAGTGCCCGCTGCCGCTGATTGTCGATCGCAGCGCGGCGCATCTGGCCGATTTTAGCTGTGGTGCTAATCAGGATGGCTTCCATCTGACTGGTGTTAACTGGGACCGCGATGTGACCGATTATCAGGTTGCCGACCTGCGTAATGTGGTTGAAGGCGATGCCAGCCCCTGTGGCTTTGGGAAACTGGTGATCAAGCGCGGCATTGAAGTGGGCCATATCTTCCAACTGGGTGATAAATACTCACAGGCGATGAAAGCCGGCGTACTGAACGAAGAAGGTAAGCACCAGATCATGACCATGGGCTGCTATGGCGTTGGCGTGTCCCGTATCGTGGCTGCAGCCATCGAGCAAAACCATGACGAGCGCGGTATTATCTGGCCTGACGCGATAGCGCCATTTCAGGTGGTGTTAATTCCGATGAATATGCACAAATCAGTACGGATCGCCGAAGCCACTGAACTGCTGTACCAACAGCTTACTGCTGCCGGTATTGAAGTCCTGTTTGATGATCGTAAAGAGCGCCCGGGTGTGATGTTTGCCGATATGGAGCTGGTCGGTATTCCGCATCATATTGTCATCGGCGAGCGTAACTTGGATAACCGTCAGGTGGAATATAAAAACCGCCGCAGCGGTGCCACCGAGTTGCTGGCTATCGATGAGGTGCTGGCCTTTGTTAATCAGCAGCTAAAACGCTGAGTGACCGCTTGATAGGATAAAGGCAGCCGAGGCTGCCTTTATTTTTTTCGTTTTTAAATGTCAGAGCGCACTTTTTAGCGGGATCTTAATATAACGGCTGCCGTTTGCCTCCGCCTGCGGTAACTGCCCGCCGCGAATGTTCACCTGCACCGAAGGATAAATCAGCCGTGGCACCGCCAGCGTTTTATCGCGCGCTTCACGTCTGGCGACAAAATCTGCCTCAACCGTATCGGCTTTGACATGGATATTCTGCTGTTTTTGCTCGGCGACGGTGGTTTTATATAACAGCTCGCGGCCATTTGGTTGGTAATCGTGGCACATATAGATCACGGTTTCCTCCGGCAGCTGATAGATACGCTGGATCGAGCGATACAGAATATGGGCATCGCCGCCCGGGAAATCACAGCGTGCTGTGCCTGCGTCAGGCATAAACAAGGAGTCACCCACAAACAAATTACCGGCTATCAGATAACTGACGCTGTCGTTGGTATGGCCAGGCGTATTGATCACCTTAGCCTTAATGGTACCAATCTGAAATTCCTCATTATCAGCAAATAACTTATCAAAATAATCGCCCTTGGCCAGCAGCTCTTGATCACTGATATTAAATACCACCTTAAAGGTTTGCTGCACCTTACGGATCCCCTCGCCAATAGCAATACAGGCACCGGTTTGTTGCTTTAAATAATGCGCTGCTGATAAATGATCGGCATGGGCATGGGTTTCCAGCACCCATTGCAGCGTCAGGTTGTTAGCCTTTAAAAACGCCAGCATCTTATCGGCATCAATGGTGCTTACCGCGCCAGCTGCTGCATCATAGTTTAATACCGGATCGATAATCGCAGCCTGGCCCGTTGCTTTATCTGCTACCACATAGCTAAAGGTGCAGCTGTCGTGATCAAAGAACATTTCAATCAGCAAATTTTGTTGTGACATCGCATTCACCCTCTAAAATTAGTTAAAGCTAAATTTTAGTTGCAGCTTAGCGAAAAGGCGCCTAGAATGCAAACAAGTTATAAGCATATTCCAAAATAGAATATGGAGTCCAAATGTTCGTATTACTTGGCGCACTTATTATCGGTATCAGTTTAGGTCTGTTCGGCTCGGGCGGTTCTATTCTGACGGTGCCGGTGCTGTTGTATTTACTGCAGATGCCGGCGGAGCTGGCCATCGCCTCGTCGCTGCTGATTGTGGCCGGTATTAGTTTGCTCGGTTCCGCACAAAATGCCTGGCAAAAGCGCATTAGCTGGCGCCATCTGTGGTGGTTTGGTGTTCCTGGTATGTTTGGTACTTACGGTGGCGCCTGGATAGGAACCCTGGTCGATAGCCGCTGGCAGCTACTCGTCTTCGCAATCCTCATGGTGGTTGCTGCCATTTTTATGTGGCGCAACCACCAGCAGGAAACAGCAAATCAACGACCATTTCAACCGGCCAAAGTGGTGGCCGACGGTTTAGTGGTTGGCGCCATTACCGGCTTTGTCGGTGTTGGTGGCGGCTTTTTAATTGTGCCAGCGCTGGTACTGATGGGCGGCTTGCCTTTGGGTATCGCCGTGGCGACCAGCCTTGGCATTATTGCGATGAAGTCATTTGCTGGTTTTACCAAATATTATCTGGCTTTTAGTGCGGCCGGCATGAGCTTTAACTGGCAGGTGATTGCGATAATGGTGCTGGCGGGCTTTGTTGGCAGTTTCGCCGGTAACTGGCTGGGTCAAAAATTGCCAAAAGCAAAATTACAGAAAGGCTTTGCCCTCTTCCTGGCAGTAATGGCGGTAGTGGTGATTAGCCAATCAGTACTGAAATAACTTAATGCTTGCAACTTAACGGAGATCCCTATGAAAACCTCACAACAGCTGGTCGCCGAAGCTAAAGCGGCAATTAAAGAAGTCGATGTTGTTCAGCTGGCTGCTTACCTGCAGCAGCAAAGCGAACCCTTACTGATTGATGTGCGTGAACCGGCTGAGTTTACCCAGGCCCATATCGTTGGCGCGGTAAATTACCCGCGTGGCGTGTTAGAAATGCAATTACCTAATCATCCACTGGTCGCCGCCAGTGGCTGCGCCGCTGAAGTGGCGTTAGCGCAACTAGCGGAGCGACCGCTCTATCTGATTTGCCGCTCCGGTGCCCGCTCAGCCCTGGCAGCAGAATCATTACTGCGCATGGGCTTTAGCGATGTCTATTCGGTTGCCGGCGGTATGCAGGCCTGGCAAGACGCCGGTTATCCTGTTAAAGCGTAGGAGGTTTAAATGGAAAACTTTACCCCGGTATCTGCACTATTAGGCGGTGCGTTAATCGGCTTGGGCACCTTATTATTATTGGTTGGCCTGGGCCGAATTGCCGGTATCTCTGGCATTACCAGCGCCCTGTTATTTCAGAAAGACGACAAGCTCTGGCGGCTTGCCTTTGTGCTCGGCTTAGTTGCAGGACCACTGTTAACAGCCCTGTTTTATCAGGACTTTAGCTATAGCACACCTGAGCTTAGTCCCTTTACGCTGGCCGCGGGTTTGTTGGTTGGCCTGGGCACCGCCTGGGGCTCAGGTTGCACTTCTGGCCATGGCGTGTGCGGGATTGGCCGCTTTTCACCACGATCTTTAGCTGCCACCCTGGTTTTTATGTTGTTTGGTGTGCTGGCCGCCAGCCTGCTGTTTTAAGGAGTCAACCATGAAACTCTTAATCGCTTTTCTCGCCGGTTTACTGATGTCAGTGGGCATGGCGATCTCAAAGATGATTGACCCACAGAAAGTCTTGGCCTTTCTTGATCTGAGTGGCAGCTGGGATCCGAGTTTAGCACTGGTTATGGCTGGCGCTCTGGCGGTGTATTCTGTCGGCTACCGGTTATTTATCCATAAACCGGCGCCATTGTTTGATAAACAGTTTTATCTGCCCACAGCCCGTTATATCGATAACCCCTTATTGATTGGTGCTGCCGTCTTTGGTTTAGGCTGGGGCATGGTCGGTTACTGTCCGGGACCGGCAATCAGTGCTTTATCCTCAGGCAGTAGCGGTACCCTGGGTTTTGTTTTGGCGATGACCGCAGGCTGGTTTATTGCCCGAAAAATCAAACTGCCGTTTTCACAGGCATAACCTTCTTTGTCTGACTCCCGGCTAAACCACCGGGAGTATCTCTTCTTATCGTAACGCTATCTTGGCGCCAGCGAAAAACTAGGCTATTGTCTGTAGCAACAGTCTGAAACCAGCGTTTTGGTCCGGGTATACTATTTGTTTTGTCGCCACAAGACGTTAAACAACAGCGAACCCCGCCGAGATCAAAGTTTCGCTTATCCTTTATGTTATGCTGCTTGAAAAACAGAAGAGGTCTCAGTCGTAATGGAGAGATTCATGGCCCTGTACAGCTTTATTGAGCGTAGTTTTTTCTTTACCCTTAACCGAAAAATTGCCGGCAATATGCTGTTTATTGGTATTTTCTTTGGTTTGGCATTATGGATGGCGTATCCGGCCAATGGCGATGCGACACTTTGGTGGTTGTTATTGTTAAGTGGCACAGCCGCTTTTTTGTTTACCGGGTTTTATCTGCGGCACCTGATTGTACGGCCGGTACAGGCGCTGGTTGGCACCCTACATGAAAGCAATCGACAGGGCGCTGATCTCAGTCAGCGCTTACCGGCCTTCACCTTTGACGAATTCCGCACCCTGTCGGAAGAGTTTAATCATTTTGTTGGCCAGCTCAGTGAAGTATTAACAAAAGTTCACGTACAAGCCAGCGACAACCATCAGATCAATGAAAAAGTCTCTGATGCGGTTAAGCAGACCCGCCGTAATTTACAGGATACTGAACATCGGAATCAGCAGATCCGTAAAGATAGTGATGAAGTGATCGAGTACCTGGCCAGGATCGTGCAAAGCAGTGACCAAATGGGCCAGGTTACTAATCTGGCAGCGGATAAAGCCAAAATCGCCAGTGGCCAGATGCAGCAGTTGAATCGCCAGTTAGCCGCTATCGCTGGCTTACTTGATTCCTTTGGCGCCACCATCAATGGTCTGCAGAAAAACTCGGAAAACGTGCGGCAAATCCTGGTCATGGTCGAGGGGTTTTCTGACCAGACCAATCTGTTAGCGCTAAATGCCGCCATTGAAGCTGCCAGAGCCGGTGATGCCGGCCGTGGCTTTGCCGTGGTTGCCGATGAAGTCCGTACGCTGGCCGCCAAAGTTAATGATGCCACGAAACAAATTTCAGGCTTCCTTAATGATATGGAGCGACTGGTCAAGGAAACCAAGCAAGAATCGGATAGCTTGAATCAACAGGCGAAAGATGCCAGCAGCCAGATCCATGACACCAATCACGAATTTTCATTGCTGCAAACCGAGTTACAGTCAGCTCAGGGTGGCATGAAAAATATCAGTGGCAGCGTATCCAGTCTGGAACAAAAGTATCAGCAAACGCAGGGACATTTGAGCGCCATCGAACAGATGACCAATCAGGCCTATCAACAAATGGCTGCTATTGACGAGGCTGCCCGCAACTTACTGAGTGGCACAGCGGCAACGCAGGCGCAATTAGCGCGCTTTGCCCGCAGAAATTAGCGATGAGCTTACCCAACCAGATTCATCGGCTTGTTAGGCCAAGCTATCAAGGCACCGGCATGCCCTCCAAACGGTGCTGAGTATGTTGCTAAAATTGCTTAGCCATCGCCATCGTTGGTTGCTCGGGTTTGTTAGTTTATTGCTGTTCGGCGGCTGTATTGCATTAGTTGAAACTTTTCACCAGAACCTGTTACAGAAACAAACACTGGAGCAACAGCAAAGCCTCAGTCGTCAGTTGTCTTTGGTAAGAGCCAATATAGAGTCTGAACTTAACGCTAACATTTTTCTGGCCGATAGCCTGGCTACCATTATCAGCATTAATCCTGCTTCTGGCCCTGAAGACTGGGAGCCGCTAGCTCAGGCCTTAATGCGAAAAGCAACCAGCATCCGTAACATCGCCGTGGCTCCGGATAACGTGATCCGCTTTATCTACCCAACCGCTGGAAATCAAGCTGCGCTTGGTCTGGATTACCGCACTGTTCCGGCACAGTTTGTTGCAATTGAGCTGGCGAGACAGCGTCAGGATATTGTAATCGCAGGTCCTTTAACGTTGGTGCAGGGCGGAACGGCGGTGATAGCCAGGATCCCGATTTTTAACGATGCTCCCAGCAATCAACGTTACTGGGGCACTTGCAGCGTAGTCATCGATATCGACAAGTTATTTCAAAGCAC
Organism: Alishewanella sp. HH-ZS; assembly: GCF_001704375.1. Taxonomy (NCBI): domain Bacteria; kingdom Pseudomonadati; phylum Pseudomonadota; class Gammaproteobacteria; order Alteromonadales; family Alteromonadaceae; genus Alishewanella; species Alishewanella sp. HH-ZS. The sequence continues at coordinate 10,584 of NZ_LZEJ01000038.1, forward strand.
AGGCTTACTCGAACTAGCGAGCCAGAGCCAGCTGGCAATGCGCGGCGTCGACGGCTACGGCGCTGATGGTGAATTATTTTGGGGCGACGCCTCAGTTTTCTTTAATGCCTTTGCCATCGAAAATATTCGTTTGCTCAGTGGCAGCTGGCAAATTGCTATCGCCCTACCTCAAGCTCAACAAGGACAATTTGGTTTAAGCAGCCTGCTGGTCCGGTTGCTTGGTTACAGTCTGTGCATCCTGCTGTTTCTGGCGCTGTTCAGCCTTTATTATGCCTATCGGCATGCCCGCCTAAGCGCACTGCAAGACCCACTCACCTTGTTACCCAATCGTCGTTTTGCCATGCAATTACTGCAGAGACTGGTTAATGAAAAGGCGGAATTCAGCATTCTTAGCCTGGATTTAGACAAGTTTAAAGAGGTTAATGACAACTACGGTCATGCGATGGGTGATGCCTTACTACAAGAAGTGGCCAAGCGGCTGCAGTCTGCATTACGAGCCTCAGATTATGCTTGTCGCTTATCTGGCGATGAATTTCTGGTGATTCTACCCCGCGTACATCGCGAACAAGACCTTCAGCATATCATCAGCAAGGTCTCAGCCAAACTCTGCAGCAATGTTTTTACGTTTAACGGTAAGCAAGTGAGTATTCAATACAGTCTGGGTTATGCGAGTTTTCCCCTTCATGCAACCGAGCTGGATAAACTGCTCCATTTCGCCGATTTATCGATGTATCAGCAAAAAGCCAAACACAAAACCAACAAGTGATAGGCCGGCTGATTCTTAACAGAGAGTAACCGACTGAACTACCGCTGAGGCTCACTAAATTGCTTGTTGAATTAAAGTGGCGGAGCGGACGGGACTCGAACCCGCGACCCCCGGCGTGACAGGCCGGTATTCTAACCGACTGAACTACCGCTCCGCGCAGTGCACCAAACTATCAGATGGGTATCGTCTGGTGCGGCGGGAATGATACGGATATGCCCCAAAGCCGTCAACATCTTTTTTGTCGCTTTTGCCTATTCCTTAATCATCCGGTAAAGAAAGGTCCAGAATATCGTCTTTTTGTGGCGGCGTACTGGTAGTTGCCGTGGTTTTCTTCGCCGCGACCGGAGGTTCTGGCTTGGCTTTGCGCCAGAACAACAGTGCGTTCAACCCCTTACCAGTCATCACCAACCAGAACAATACGCCCCCCAGGGTAACAATAATCAGATTTGACAGAATTACCAATAACCAGGGAAAGCCAGCTTCTGGCGCGGCGGGAGGAGTATCAGCAGCCTGGTTGACCGGCGTCTCAGTTACAGGCTCAATTGCCAGTGCTTCCTGAGCCTGCTGTATAACCAAAAACCGCTCTTCCGGCAGATTAAGCACAAATTCACGACCGTCCTGCATATTACCAAATACCGACAGATTCAACAGATAGCTACCATGACCACGATTTTCTACTGTGACCTCCCGCGCCTGCTCAGGCTCGGTTATTGCAAACTGAAAACTGTCACCGTCCGGATAACGGATCAGCCCCTGAAACAACAATGTATCCGCATCGACCAGTTCAGAGGTTTTGGTCAGTCGCAGCAGATGCGGTTGTGTCATCTCCCGGGAATTAACAAACTCGATTGCCACCGGAGCTGGCGCCACCCGCACCGGGGCTTGCTCCAACTCACGGCTATATAGTGGCGTACGGACAATAAAACGCGGGATCCATTCCCCGGCACCGAAGTTAAGATTAACCTCACCGGTAAAAATACCGTCCCGCGCACTGGCATCGTAACCACGACCATCATCACGAAAGGTCGCAACCTCCGCCAAGCCACGGCCATAGTTCTCCATATCCGGATTATTGGTGCTGACAAATAATACCTGCATGCTGAGAATTTCCCGAAAATCCCGCGCATTAACCAACTGGTCGCCGTCCATCAACCGGGCGGTCAATTTAAAGGTTTCACCCACCATTAAGGCGCTGGGAAGAGGGTCAACGTCCAATTCAATATCAGTGAGGACCAGTACCCGGCTTTCTGGCAAAATCCGCCCTACTGCCTGCCAGGGGCCTGGCATCGGCTCGTTGATTTCAATCAAATCGTAACTGGCTGCATCATGCCAGCGCATATTGTGATCTTTCGCTGTATTGTAGAAGACTTTACTGCCGTCAGGACGCACTAATACGATAGACGCGGTGCCCGGGCGACGGAAAAATACTAATGTAATGCTCTTGACACCATCATCAATCCGAAAGCGGTTATCAAGCAGCGGGATCTGATTACGGGTTGGCAGTTGCTCTAATATCGTCAGACCAGGTTCATCCCGTTTTGGCGCGTTATCGTCCTGAGCCTGAACCGGCAGCAGTAAAGATAAAAATAGACACAGTACTAGACGCGCCACAGGCAGGTTCCTCCTTTTTTCTGCACCAAATCCAAACGGCTCTCATGTGCAGCGACTTCCGACTCTGACGCCCGGATCACCTTTAAACGCCCCTGGCGCTGAATATGCAGTGGACTTTGTTGCTCGAGCTGTTCGGCTTGCTCTTCGGCCGCCAGATTAAGGCTGACCTGACCACCGGTCATCAGCAGATACACATCTGCCAGAATTTCCGCATCCAATAAAGCGCCGTGCAAGGTCCGATGGCTGTTATTAATATCGTAGCGTCTGCAAAGCGCATCCAGATTATTTTTTTGCCCCGGGTGCAGTTCACGAGCTAACAGCAAGGTATCAACGATAGTGCAATACTGGGCGACCGGCGGCAGCGCCGGCCGGAGCAAAGCAAATTCATGATCAATAAAGCCGACGTCGAAGGCCGCATTGTGGATCACTAACTCGGCACCCTGAATGTACTGGTAAAAACTCTGCGCTATTTCCCGGAACTTCGGCTCAGCGGCCAGACGCTCATTGGTGATACCGTGTACCGCTATCGCCTCAGCATCAATTTCCCGCTCCGGATTGATATATACATGGAAATTGTTACCGGTGAAACGGCGGTTTACTAGCTCGACGCAACCGATCTCAATAATACGGTGGCCTTCTTTTGGGCTGATGCCGGTGGTTTCAGTGTCGAGAATAATTTGTCGCTTTGCCATCTACTGTTTCGCTTTTTCACTGGATTTACGCTAGATTATACGCCGTTTTCAGCTTAGGAAAGGCCAAATGCAGAAAAGTGTTGCAATCTATACCGATGGATCCTGTCTCGGCAATCCCGGACCCGGCGGCTATGGTACCATTCTGTGCTACCAGCAACATCGCAAAGAGCTGAGTGCAGGCTTTCGACTGACGACCAACAACCGGATGGAACTGCTGGCCGCAATCGTCGGCCTTGAAGCATTAAAAAGTCCTTGCCGCGTCGATTTAACTACCGATAGCCAATATGTCAGGTTGGGTATCACCCAGTGGCTGGCAGGCTGGAAACGCAATAACTGGAAAACCAGTCAGAAGCAAGCGGTGAAAAATCAGGACTTATGGCAACGCCTGGATGCAGCCTGTCAGGGGCATCAGATAAGCTGGCACTGGGTAAAGGGTCACAATGGTCATCCGGAAAACGAACGCTGCGATGAATTAGCCCGCAATGCCGCCAGTGCGACACCGGCGGCCATTGATAGCGGCTTTGAAGCGAGTCAGGCCGCTATTTAGCTATTCGGCTTGTAGCAGCTGTTCCAGTTCCGCGATAAATTTCGGATCCGTTGGATTCACCCGGCTGCCAAAATGCAGCACTTTCTGCTCGTCTTTGCTGACCAGATATTTGTTAAAATTCCAGGACGGTGCTTCACCCGTTTTGGCAATCAGCGCTTTGAATACCGGATTAGCCTTGTCACCACGCACACTGGTAGTAGAAAACATCGGAAACTCTACACCATAAGTCAGATAACAGACTTCGGCAGTCTTTTCTTCGTCACTGTGTTCTTGCCGAAAATCGTTAGATGGAAAACCTAACACCACCAGCCCCTGTTCTTTATAACGCTGGTACAGCTGCTCCAGTGCTTCAAACTGCGGCGTAAAACCACACTTGCTGGCTGTGTTGACGACCAGTAAGGTTTTGCCCTGAAATTGCTCACACAGATCAACGGTTTCCCGGGTTTTTAACTGCTGGACTGAATGGCCGAGAATATCACCACACTGCGCCGCCTCAGCGGTCGCAGGTAACAGACTTAAGGTGATTAAACCTAAGCCGAATGCCAAAACTTTCATGCTGCTCTCCAAATTTTATTATTACGGCCAGTCTCTACGGCTCTAAGCTTAGCTTAGATCGCTTTTGATCCGTGATCCTTTTCACCAAAAATCTTTATCGAACCGGAAAAAAATTTTCACTGTTACTGGCGCCAGTTTGGCGCTAAATAAGCAATAGCGAAAGAGGTATCACGCGATGACGACAATACAGCCAACTGAATTTGAAGAATTTAATGAAGACGCTGAACTGATTGAGCCAAGCGGTGTGAAAGACACTAAAGCCCGGCAAAAATATCAGGCGCGGCGCCGGATTGATGAACTGCTGGAACAGAAACGACTGCGTGAGCTAATTGATGATTGGGAGTTATTGGAAGATTAGCAGCGATTGCTATCGATAAGTGCCAGATAATGCTAATATATTTATCAGGTATCTCGACCAGAAATTAACAGGCCAGCGCCAGTGCTCAGCTTCCGCTCATTCAGACTTACGACTCTGCTCCCCTTGTTGGTGTTAATTTGCAGCGGTTCACTGAGCATCAGCTTGCTGCATTATCTTGCCGAGCAACGACAGCTGCAACAGCAGTTGCGGCTAAATGATCAGGCTCAATCCTACGCAGGAGCTATCCAGCAAGAACTGGTCCGTACGACGACAGCAGCCTATGCTGTAGCGGCATGGCTTAGATTACGGCAAGGTGATCTTAGTGAGTTTCCAGTCTTCGCCCAATCTATCTACCCCTATTATCCTTTTCTCACCGCCATCTCTGTCGCACCAGAGGGCGTGATCCGGGCGGCCTATCCGGCTGAACCAAACCAGGCATTACTTGGCTTTGATGTGTTTAAAGATCCGCTACAGGCCGATGCCGCCAGACGTAGTCTGAATCAAAGTCTGGTTTATCTCAGTGGCCCCTACCAGCTGAAGCAAGGTGGTGTCGGCATTATTGGCCGCTTACCGGTAACACTGCCGCAGGCTGATGGCGAACAGCGGTTTTGGGGCTTTGTTAATGTCACCTTTAAACTGGACGAACTCGCCAGCCTGCAGCGGATGGCGCAGCTCCCTACTCAGGGCATTCACTATCAGCTCTGGCTGGATCAGACCGAACAGCCGACGCTGATTTTATCAAGCAATAGCAATGCATTTCAGCCGACAGCGGAAGCACAGATCCAAACGGGTACCGTTAACTGGCGCTTACAGCTGGCCACACCGACCAGCCAGTTCAGTACAGTGCAAATATGGCAAGTTGCGCTGGCGGTAATCTTCAATCTGTTGTTAGTCAGTTTAAGTTACCTGTTAATGCACAATTTAGTGCGCAAAAAGGAGCTGCGCCAACTGGTTAACGAGCGCACCGCTGATTTGCAAACGCAGCTGGCCCGTCACCGCAGTTTTATTGTCGCCAGCAATACCGGCAGTTGGGAATATGACCCTGAGCATCAGCAACTCAACTGTAGCCCGGAATACTTTTCGATGCTTGGTTATCAGGCATCGGAGTTTGCCGCTTATACCGAACACAACCTGCAACAGCTCTGGGCTGAATTACTGCATCCGGCAGATCGCGACAAAGCCAAAGCCGTATTTGAGCAGTATCAGGCATCAGAGCAGAGCGGGCTCTATGAAAATCATTTCCGGATGCGCCATAAGCATGGCCACTGGGTATGGATTTTGTCCCGCGGTCGCAGCATTGTCACAGAGCAGGGTAAAAAACTGACGGTCGGTACCCATATCGATATTAGCGACCGTAAAGAATCCGAGTTAAAACTACAGCTATTAGCCCGGCTGTTTGAGCAAAGTTCAGAGGGGTTACTTATCACCAACGCTCAGCAACAGGTCGTGATGGTAAATCAAGCCTTTTGTAGTATCAGCGGCTATCAGGCAGAGGAGGTGATCGGTAAGGATCCGCGCATCCTATCCTCAGGTAAGCACGATAAAAACTTTTATCAGCAAATGTGGCATGCTATTGCTGAACATGGCGTCTGGAAAGGTGAGATCTGGAATAAGCGGAAAGATGGTAGTCTGTATCCGGAATGGTTATCGATCAGCAAAATTGAAGGGCCTGAGCCTGGTGAAATCTACTACGTCGGTCTATTCCGCGATATAAGCCAGTATAAAGAAGATGAAGCACAAATTCGTTTTCTGGCCCAATATGACGCGCTAACTGAACTACCCAATCGGGCGTTATTGCTGGACCGCACTGAGCAAGCACTGGCCGTTGCCAAAGACCAGCAACAGCAACTGGCGATGCTCTTTATTGATGTTGATCGCTTTAAACAGATCAATGACTCGCTGGGCCATCAGACTGGCGATCAGCTACTGATCCAAATCGCCCGGCGTTTAACTTCCTTATGCCGACCAGAAGATACCCTTTGCCGACTCAGCAGTGACGAATTTGTGTTATTAAGGCCCAATACCAATGCGGAAATGGCTGCAGAATTAGCTGAGCGGATCCTACCGCTAATGCTTACGCCTTATCAGGTCAGCGGTCATGAGCTGGTGCTATCTGCATCGATTGGGATAGCGGTGTTCCCTCAGGACGGCCAAAGTTTCCATGAGCTGTACCGGCACGCCGATATCGCTATGTATCGCGCCAAAGAGAATGGCCGTAATACATACTGTTTCTTTACCAGTGAGATGCAGCGCTACCATGCCCGCCATCTGCTACTGGAAAATGCCCTGCGCCGGGCCATTGAAAATAACGAGCTAAGCCTGGTTTATCAGCCACAATATTCGCTGCAGCAACAAAAGCTAACTGGCTTTGAGGCGCTGTTGCGTTGGCAGCATCCGGAATTAGGCTTTATTTCCCCCGGCGAATTTATTCCGCTGGCTGAACGCAGCGGCCTGGTGATCCCGCTGGGTGAGTGGGTACTAAAAACCGCATTAGCAGAGCGGGCCTCTTGGCAACAGCTTACGCCGGCGCCATTAACGGTAGCCATCAACCTGTCCCCCATCCAATTTCGACAACCTGGCCTGCTGACGTTAATTGATAGTCTGCTGCACGCCTCGCAGTTGCCCGCAGAGATGCTGGAGTTGGAAATTACCGAAAGTGCCATGGTCGAAGATCCGGCGCATGCTGCCAGTTTGTTGGATGCCTTCCGGCAACGCGGCTTGCGGATCGCGGTAGATGATTTTGGCACCGGTTATTCTTCGCTGAGCTATCTAAAGCGCTTTGCGCTGCATAAACTGAAAATTGACCAGTCGTTTGTGCGGGATTTACTGAGTGATGCCGATGACAGGGCCATAGTGCAGGCCATTATCAGTATGGCACATAGCCTGGAATTGGACACCATTGCCGAAGGGGTAGAGACCGCAGCACAACAAGCCTTACTGCAACAATTAGGCTGTCAGGCAATTCAGGGCTATCACTACAGTAAGCCATTGCCGGCAGAACAGGCAAGAGCCTTTATTCAACAACAACTGCAGACCTGACTAGCGATCTGCAGTGTCTGCCCTCAATCAGCGCGCTAAAAACTCTGCCCGGGTACGGGCGTCTTCTTTAAAGATGCCACCCAGCGCTGTGGTTTGCGTTTTAGAATTGACGTCCATTACCCCACGCGACTTGACACAATAATGCACTGCATCCATGGTCACAGCCACATTATCGGTTTCCAGCAAGGCCTGTAGTGCGATTAGCACCTGTTGCGTCAAACGCTCCTGCACCTGCGGCCGCTGCGCAAAAAAGCGTACGATACGGTTAATTTTTGATAAGCCAATGATTTTCTTGCCAGGAATATAAGCCACTGTCGCGCTGCCATCAATGGTAACAAAATGATGCTCACAGGTACTGGTAAAGCTGATATCTTTTACTTTTACCATTTCACTGACTTGCATCTTATTTTCAATCAGGGCAATTTTTGGGAAGTTGCTATAAACCAGACCGCTAAATACCTCGTCAACGTACATCTTGGCGATACGGTGTGGCGTCTCACTTAAACTGTCGTCGGTTAAATCCAATCCCAGCGTCTCAACAATCTCGGTCATCAGCTGACTGATTTTTTGATACTTCTGATCGCGGGATAAGCCGTTATCGCGCATAGGAGTTTCCAGACCTCTGGCTTCCAGGGCACTACGCACTAACATTGCTTCTTCAGTTAACATACTTTTTTCCAACACCTGACTCTGATGCAGCTTCTACGCCCTAACCCGGCATCCAGTTTAGTGGCTATTGCACAATAACTGCTATTTTACACCCATAAAACACGAAAGCCCAGCAAAGCCGGGCTTGGGTAGGCTAACCGACAGGCTTACTGCACGCGGGCTAAGGCTTCCAGCAGCTCACGCGGCTCAACTTCAGGGCCATTTAACGACTCATCCCAGTTAGTCCCAATCAACACACCGTCGTCGTACATTTCTTTTAACCAACCTTCACAAAACACATCCAGCGGGATGGCTTCCGGCTTATAATTTTCCCATTCGTCTGAGCAATGGGCCTGAGCGTCCGCTTTATTCGACCAGAACGGCATCACGTCAGTTTCTTCAAATTCTACCGATTCCACTACCAGTAAATCTTCACCATCCGCCAGGGTCCAGACCACCCCTTCGGTTTTAGCTTCTTCGACAAAACGCTGAAAACTTGGATCATGTGCAAACTCAGACATACCTAACCTGCTTTAAAAGAAATTCACCCTGCTATTAAAGCAGAGATCGGCAACGAAAAGCCAACTTTATTAGCAGTAATGCCCCTTGCCTACCCCCTGGCATGAAAATGACGTACAATCAGCCCGATGTATCAATCCATCTAAACGGTAATTGAAACCATGGCGCAATATATTTTTTCAATGTATCGGGTATCGAAAGTTGTACCCCCGAAACGAACCATCTTAAAAGATATCTCCCTGTCGTTTTTCCCCGGCGCGAAAATTGGCGTCTTAGGTTTAAACGGCTCGGGTAAATCCACGCTGTTACGGATTATGGCCGGCGTAGATAAAGAATTTGAAGGCGAAGCCCGGGCACTTAGCGGCACCAAGATTGGTTACCTGCCTCAAGAGCCGGAGCTGGATGCCAATAAAACCGTAAAAGAAATCGTCGAAGAAGCGGTAGCTGATGTGAAGCAAGCCTTCGCCCGTCTGGACGAAGTCTATGCCGCTTACGCCGATGAAAATGCCGACTTTGATGCGCTGGCGCGTGAGCAAGGTGAACTCGAAGCCTTAATTCAGGCTAAAGATGGCCATAACCTGGAGAATACGCTGGAGCGCGCCGCAGATTCACTGCGTTTGCCGCCCTGGGATGCCAAAATCGAACATCTGTCGGGTGGTGAACGCCGCCGGGTAGCAATTTGCCGCCTGGTACTGGAACGCCCGGACATGCTATTACTGGACGAGCCAACTAACCACCTGGATGCTGAATCCGTGGCCTGGTTAGAACGCTTCCTGCATGACTACCCGGGTACCGTGGTGGCCATTACCCACGACCGTTACTTCCTCGATAACGTCGCCGGTTGGATTTTAGAGCTGGACCGCGGTGAAGGTATTCCATGGCAGGGTAATTACTCCAGCTGGCTGGAGCAAAAGGAAGCTCGCCTGGCGCAGGAAGAGAAGTCAGAGAATGCCCGCCAGCGCTCTATTAAGCAGGAATTGGAGTGGGTACGCACTAACCCCAAAGGTCGCCATGCCAAAAGCAAGGCGCGGATGGCCCGCTTTGAAGAGCTGCAAAGCCAGGAATTTCAAAAGCGTAACGAAACCAATGAGCTGTTTATTCCGCCTGGGCCGCGCCTGGGTGATAAGGTGCTGGACGTCAGTCATCTGCGTAAAACCTTTGGCGATCGGGTGCTGATTGATGATTTAAGCTTTAGTATTCCCAAAGGTGCTATCGTCGGTATTATCGGTCCGAACGGTGCCGGTAAATCGACGCTGTTTAAAATGATCACCGGCACCGAACAACCGGATGGCGGTAAGATTGAGATTGGCGAGACCGTACAGATCGCCAGCGTCGATCAGTTCCGCGATAAGATGAACCCGAAAAACACGGTCTGGCAGGAAATCTCTAACGGTCAGGATATGCTGCAAATCGGCAACTTCCAGATCCCAAGCCGGGCTTATGTCGGTCGCTTTAACTTTAAAGGCAATGACCAGCAGAAGTTTATCGGTGAGTTATCCGGCGGTGAACGTAACCGGGTGCATTTAGCGGCGCTGCTCAAAGCCGGCGGCAATATGCTGTTGCTGGACGAACCGACCAACGATCTGGACGTAGAAACGCTAAGGGCGCTGGAAAACGCGCTGCTGGATTTCCCGGGCTGTGCCATGGTGATCTCGCATGACCGTTGGTTCCTCGACCGTATCGCCACCCACATTCTGGATTACCGCGATGAGGGTAAGGTGAACTTCTTCGAAGGTAACTACTCGGATTATGAAGCCTGGCTGAAGCAAACCTACGGCGCGGCGGCATTAGAGCCACACCGGATTAAATACAAGCGGATCTAACCACCGCCCTTTCTTTGACGCCTGCGCTTGCAGGCGTTTTTATTTGCGCCCGGCATGGACGCCTTTTGGCACTGCGGCCCTTGCCAATTGCAAAAAAAGGCGTATAGTAATTGATAATCATTATCAAATAAGGAGTTCATAATGAAAAGCCTGCTTATCGCTACCTTACTGGCAACCCTAAGTTTGACTGCTCAGGCCTCTGAGCGCCCGGCGCATTTTAAAGGTGCGGAAATCAGTTCTGCACAACAAGCACTGAGTGTGCTGCAAGAGCAGAATAGCAAGCTGGCAGCTTTACTCGCTGGCGAGCTCAATCCAACCAGCATGACCGAAATTCATCAGCTAACCTATACACTGGAAAATGCGCTGGCCAAATTACCCGCCGCTTCGGATGAGATTAAAGAAGTACTGGAAGAAGTACATCTGGGTTCAGAAACAATGGACTATCAGCGGGTTAAGGATAATGGCGCCTATTATCTGCAACTGGCAAAAGCCCTGTTAAAATAGCACGCTAGTTATCAGCTCGCGACAGCTTGGCAGCAGGCTGTCGCGGCCGCTACAATATCTAAGCCTTAGTCTGATCCCGTGCTGTTATGACGTCTTTGCAACTTGTTAGCTGGCTTGTCTTTATTGCTTTGTTGCTGCGCTTTTACCCGAAAGAGCTACTGCCACGTTTGTTGCAGGTCCCGGGATACCAGGCACTGGTGTTTGGTTCTGCTGTCGCCCTCACCTTGCTGTGGTCGGTGCGTGCCGGTATTGAATCAGGTCTGGAGTTGTTTTTTCTGGGCATCACCACGCTGGTGTTGTGTCATGGCTGGCGTATTGCGATCTGGATCTGTTGCCTGCCGCTGCTATTATTGCAGGCCTTTGGTATTGTCGATTGGGCCGATGGCGGCGTCTTTGCGCTGACGACCTTCATTCTGCCGGGCTTATTCAGCTATGCTATCTTTGCCTGGTCGTATCACTATCTAAGCCGGCACCTGTTTGTTTATATCTTTGTCGCCGGTTTTATCAGTGCCGCCCTGACCATCAGCCTGAAGATCCTGCTTACCTCGCTCTGGTATTACCTGCAGCAAGACTATAGCTGGCATACCATCTACCACAATTATACCCAGCTGGCGTTACTGATCTGGTTTGGTGAAGCCTTACTGAATGGTATGGCCATCACCCTAATGGCGGTATACCGGCCACACTGGCTCAGAACTTTTTATGATAACGAATACCTGTCACCCGACCGCTGAAATAGCGATGGCCACTCCTCGCCAAATAAAAGACTAAAAATTAGCCAAAATCACGATATTTTAGCAATAAGACTGTTACCTAAGGTGGCAGCTGTTTACGCCACCATAAAAATATCATTAATTTTCATAAAGTTAATAAAAATTAAAAGTTGGCATATCGCTTGTAATAGTTAGGTCGTAGTAAACCACTAACCCTTAACTAAGCGAGAGAGATATGAAAACTGTAACTAAACTGATGATGGCCACTGTACTGGGTTTAACCTTAGCGGCACCTGCCAGCGCCAACAGCCTGAATAACCTGAGTGAAATGACCAGCGACCTGCTTAACCGTCAACTGGTAGAGGTGCGCGAATCGATCAAGGTGCAAACCAAACAGGCGCTGGAAAATAGCGTGCGTCTGGTCGCTGAACAAATGAAACTAAGCCAAAACACCGAGCAACAGGCAGAACAGACCGTTAGCGCAGAAACGGCTAACACAGCGGCCCAGCCTAAGGCGGAATAATGCCTTATTACAGCAGCAGGCGGTTTTGCAGTACGCCTTCAGGCCCCAGCGACACCAGATCAGCCGGGGCCTGTCAGCCGCAATCTTAACCCTTTAATACCGTCGCCACGGCTTTGGCGAAGTAATCAATATTGGCATGATTTAACCCGGCAATACTGACCCGGCTTGACCCCACCATATAAATGCTAAATTCATCTCTTAGGCGATCAATCTGCGCTTTGTTTATACCGAGGAAACTAAACATACCGTGTTGACGGGCAATAAAGCTGAAATCCTGCGTAATACCTTCGGCGGCAAACTTATCGATAATTAACTGCCGGTAGTTATTGATCCGATCGCGCATTTCCGCCAGCTCCTGATGCCACAGCGCCGTTAATTCCGCACTGTCCAGAATATGGCTAACGATAATGGCACCATGTGCCGGTGGCATAGAATAGATCGAACGGACCACGCTCAGCAGATTCACTTTCGCCAGCTCCATCACCTGACTGTCAGCAGAAACGATACTTACAGCACCGATACGCTCACGGTACAAGCCAAAGTTCTTCGAGCAGGAGCTACACAGCAGCAATTCAGATACCCGTTCTGCCAGATAACGCAGACCCTTTGCATCTTCATCCAGGCCACTACCAAAGCCCTGATAGGCCATATCAACCAGCGGCGTAAAGCCGCGCTCCAATGCCAGCTCGGTAAAACGCTGCCATTGCTCAAAGTTCAGATCCATACCGCTTGGGTTATGGCAGCAGGCATGCACCAGTACCACATCGCCGGCGGGTACTTGCGCCAGTTCCGCGAACATCTGCTCAGTCTTCAGGCCCTTGGTATCGTAATCGTAATAGGCGTACTCTTTAACTTTTAGACCCGCCGCCTGAAACAATGAAATATGGTTAGCCCAGGTCGGGGTGGTAACCCAGATGGTGGCATCAGGATTAGCGCGCTTAATAAACTCGGCCGCCACCCGCAACGCACCTGTGCCGCCAGGCGTATGCGCTGTAGTTACCCGGTTTGCCAGCAACACCGGATGGCTATTACCAAACGCCAGCTTTTCAATATGGGCGTTAAAGCCCAGATCACCGGCCATGCCGATATAGGTCTTGCTGTCTTCTTGTTTCAGGCGCAGTGCTTCTGCTTCCTTAACGCACTTCAGCACCGCCGTATGGCCCTGCTCGTCTTTATATACCCCAACACCTAGGTCAACTTTCAGTGGATTCGGGTCTTCACGGTAAGCCGCCATCAGACCCAGAATAGGATCAGTGGCAACGGGTTTTAACTGAGCAAACATAATGTTCTACCTGGATTATTGTGCTAATAAAAGGCCATCTTATACGGCCGGTAAATAGTCCGGAATGGTCAGACACACCGCCACCAGTAACGCCAGCGCGCGCTGATCAAATACCTCTGCTTGAAAATCTTCGGCATCGACAATGCCCAGTATTCTGCCCGATTGCGCATAGAGTGGCAAACAGGCTTCGGCCTGGACTTTCGGATCACACGTATAGTATTCGCCACCCTGTTGTAAATAACTGGCGACACTGTTAATCACCCTCGCTTTGCCGCTTAAGCCAACACTGCTGTTGTTACTGATGGTGGCAAACTCAGGGGTGAGAGGGAACTCGGCGCGCGAGGGCGCACCAAAGTAGCTGAGTTTGACCAATACCGCTTCGCCAGCTGGATTGGCTCGCGCCTGGTAGATACCAAACCAGGCCACGCCGGCCTGCTGTTGATAAAAAGCGGTAATTTGGCTGAGCCTGGCCAGTGCTTGTTGATTCGCCGCCGTTTGACCGCCCAAAATAGCGGTTAAATCATAAGGCTCGGCTGCCAACACGCCAAATAATGAACAGGCCCCACCCTCGCCAAGCTCGGGCACCTGGTACTGCCAATTTACCGTTGGCGCCGAGACTTGCTCAAGGTACTGCCGCAAGGCCTGCTGTTGCTGTGCTACCGCGACAGCAAAAGCTGGCGTTGCCAGCTCGGTCAAGCCACTTAACTGCAGATACTGGGTCAGAGAGACAGAATTACTCAAAATATAGCCGTCCAGATTTCTAAAATAATGCGCATCATTCTACCAGAAGCCACTAAAAAACCAAGCTGACCACAGAAAAACTTGCCTCCGTTCATCGCGCTCAGTAAGCTCTGCGCTATTCGAACTGATAAGCCATTTTCCGATGAGTAAGAAGATCTCGCTTGCCGACTGGCAAGCTCAACTTGGCGCCAGCACAGGCGCGGAACCTGCGGCGCCAGCCCATGCTGATAGCGATCTGGTTTATTCTACTGCCAGTGGTCGTATTAACAGCAAGGCAGCGCCAGAAACCCTGGGGACCGCCTACGCCGATAGTGCGCTGCGGGTAAGGCGTGAAACCAAAGGCCGTGGCGGCAAAACTGTGCTTACCATCAGTGGTATAACCGGCAGTGCAGAGCAACTGAATGCCCTTTGCTCTGAGCTAAAAAAGAAATGCGCCTGTGGTGGTGCGGTAAAAGATGGCGTGATAGAGATCCAGGGCGATAAACGCGACCAGGTTACGGCTGTACTGCAACAAAAAGGTTATCAGGTAAAACAGGCCGGTGGCTAGACCTGCAATTTAACAGTAAAACGGCAGCCAAGGCTGCCGTTTGTGTTTAGGCCTTATTGCTCGGAATTATCCGGCCGACCGAAAACACCGGTAAAGAAACTCTGTTTCCGCCACAGCGCCCGCTGAGCGGTATTCGCAACATCCAGCGCAATATTAAAATTAATATTGGTAAAGACCGCACCGGCATCATAGCGGATCGGGCCGTAGTCCCGTTCCAGACTCGGAATATCATCTGAGGGCTTATGATAGTGCTTGGCAAAGAAACTGCCCCAGATCTTACCGCCATCCTGAGTCGGATCCTGCGAGGTAAAACCCGTCATTAAAAACACGGCCGGCACACCTTGTTGCACTAGACGGAAATGGTCAGAGCGGGTAAAAATCGCCTGCTCTGGCATCGGATCGGCACTCAGCTTAATGCCCTCTTTTGCTGCCGCGCTGGCGACGACATCGCCCAGCGTAGAATGATTGGCACCAAAAGCAATCAGATCAGCAAACGGATATAGCAGTACCGGCATATCCAGATTGACGTTCGCTACCAGCTTTTCAATCGCCAGCGGCGGATTCCTGGCGAAGTAATCAGCGCCCAGTAAGCCCTTCTCTTCACCGGTCAGCGCGACAAACAAAACAGAACGCTTCGGCGTCTCAGGCAAGGCAGCAAATAAGCGCGCGGTTTCCAGTAAGATCGCGGTACCGGCGGCATTATCCATAGCACCGTTATTCACTTTATCACTGGTACGTAAGTCGTTAGCTAAACCAATATGATCTGAGTGCGCGCTTAACACCACAACTTCGTGTTTTAACGTCGGATCTGAACCCGGCAGCAGCGCCAGTACATTAGGACTGCTAATACTTTGATGGCTGCTTTCGCTTTGCAGATTAACAATACCGTTCAGGGCAAAGCCTTGCGGCATGGCATCCTGTTCCAGTTGTTGAAAGATCTCATCCAGTACTTTGCCACTTGCTGCAAACAGCGCCTTCGCCGCATCAGGATGTAAGTAAGCACTCCCTTTTAACTGGGCAAAGCCGCGCCCCGGTTCGCCGGCTTCATTAAGCCAGGTCATACTGGGCGTATTTAAATACAGCAAACTGTTGGCATAAGGCCGGGTTTGTTCCTGCTGCGGGGTATGTACGGTTAAAATACCGACGGCACCGCGCTCAGCGGCAAATTCCGTTTTCATACTGCCTAGGTAAGCACGCTCTTCACTGGGTAGACTGGCGGGCAGCCCTGCAAGCATCACCACCACCTTACCTGCGACATCCAACCCGGCATAATCATTTAACGCAAAGGCATCAGACACCAGGCCATAGCCAACAAACACCATCGGCGCACTCAGTGCTACAGAAGTTTGCTGTAAATTGGGACCCGTAAAGAATTGCTGCGGATAGCTGAGCTCTTCTGTCTTGTCAGTAAACTGAAAGCTCAGCTTGGCGCTACCTGGCACTAATAATGCCTTACGTAGTGGCACCTGCTGGTAATATCCGCCATCCGCTGCGGCGCCCTTCAGGCCCAAAGCCCGGAACTGCTCGGCAATATAGAGCGAGGCAATCTCGTGGCCGCGGCTACCGGTATCCCGCCCTTCCAGCAAATCATCGGCCAGAAAACGTAAATGGCTTTCAATTTTAAGCGGGTCCGCTTTGGGCTCAGAAAGCGGTGTAGGCTTACCGCACGCCAGCAGCGTAAGAGCGGCAGCCAGCACCAGCATTACAGGTTTTTTCATTAGGTTGTTCTCTTCTACATCAACAATTTAAAAATTGGCATAGGGGCAGTCAGT